>NZ_RYYA01000043.1:0-203 GCF_004378835.1 Campylobacter sp. CH246 | reverse complement strand
AATAAAATTCCATTTCCAAAACCATAAAAATATAATACAGGATAAAGTAGATATTTATCATTATAAGTGTTTAGCATAGTTTGCAACTCTTTAATGGGATCTTGATAAAGTAAATTTTCATTATACCCCCCCCCCATTATTTTTTATACTTGTATCTTTTAAATTGATATCTAGATTATCTTTACCTAAGATAAGTTCAAATT
>NZ_RYYA01000042.1:0-235 GCF_004378835.1 Campylobacter sp. CH246 | reverse complement strand
ACACAATATCGGCTTCGATGTGGCAGATGAACTCGCAGGAGAGCTCATGAGCGGTTTTTCTGTACACAAAAAGACCAACACCGAAGTCGCCGAGGGCATAGCTGGCGGCTGCAAGATTATCTGCGCAAAGCCACGGTCCTTTATGAACCTTTCCGGCGGGCCGATCAAAGCTTTGGCCCAATACTTTCATCTCTCCGCCGCCGACATCATCGTTGTTCACGATGAGCTAGAGCTC
>NZ_RYYA01000041.1:0-237 GCF_004378835.1 Campylobacter sp. CH246 | reverse complement strand
AAAGAAAGGTTTAGAAGAACAAAGTTCATTATAATCTTGAATTTCTAGTTTATTTGTATTCAAAACCATCAATCTTGCACTTTGTAATTCATTTGAAAAATCTAAGATATGAAACATTATCCAAATGATTTCTATATCTTTTTCAAAAACAACAATATGTTGATGATTTTTATTTTGCAATAAAGCTTTAAATAAAATTCCATTTCCAAAACCATAAAAATATAATACAGGATAAAG
>NZ_RYYA01000040.1:0-247 GCF_004378835.1 Campylobacter sp. CH246 | reverse complement strand
TCATCCCGCTGAGCTACGACTGGAGTTCGCTGAAGAACGCGGTCAACGCGATGCAGCCGACCGGCGGCACCGACCAATCGGTCGGGCTCGCCTGGGCATGGCAGTCGCTGCTGGTCGGCGGCCCGCTCAACACGCCGGCGGAGGACTCCAACACGACCTACAACCGGGGCATCATCCTGCTGTCCGACGGTCTGAACACCGAGGACCGCTGGCCCGACTATGGCGACGGCAGCTCGCAGGCCTCGGG
>NZ_RYYA01000003.1:151620-162351 GCF_004378835.1 Campylobacter sp. CH246 | reverse complement strand
TCTAGATTATCTTTACCTAAGATAAGTTCAAATTTACTTGATTTAATTTCTTTTAAACTTTCTTTTAAAAGAATATTGTTTAAAGCCTCAATGTTTTTGTTAAAGAGTTCTTTTTGGGTAGGGGTGAAGGTCATTGGAAATCTCCTTGTTTTAAAGCATCGCCAAATTTTATATCTTTACTGGCTTTTTTTCCTAAAAGTTCTTGATAAAATTTAGGATGTAGTCCAAAAGAAGGACGCACGGATTTTACATTTTCTTCGCTGAACATTTCACCTTTTTTGATATCCTTACTTGCATATAAGCTTCTTGCAAAAACACGGTTTTTAAGCACCTTTTCATCTAGATCTAACTTACCATCGCCTAAAGCACTTTCAGCTTGTCTTACTGCATCTACCATAGCTTTAAATTCATCAAAATCAAGACTAAATTTATTGTCTTCACTTTCTATGCTTTTATCTAACATAAAATGCTTTTCTATCACTCTAGCTCCAAGTGCTACTGCCATAACAGGGGCTAAAAAGCCAAAGCTATGATCACTTAGTCCCACTTCAACATTAAATTTTTCTTTTAAACTTACTATACCTTTTAAATTCATATCTTCTATGGCAGTAGGATAAGTTGAAGTACATTTTAAAAAGACTAAATCAGGATTTTTTTCTTCTTTAAAAATTTCACAGATTTTAAAAAGTTCTTCTTCTGTAGCAATGCCCGTTGAAACGATAGTAGGTTTTTTTTCTTTGGCGATTAAACGCACGAAATTTTCATCATTGGCTTCAAAAGAAGCGATTTTATAGGCTATAGGATCAAAGCGTTTAAGAAATTCTACATCTTCTTTAGCAAAGGGACTTGAAAAACAAAGTATGCCTTCATTTTGTGCGGTTTCAAAGATTTGAGAATGCCATTCATAAGGGGTTTTTGCACTTTCATAAAGCTCATAAAGTTTTCTTTTGTCCCAAAGTCCTCCTTTGATGATAAAATCTTCTTTATCGCTATTTAGTGTGAGGCTATCTGGAGTGTAAGTTTGGATTTTTATCGCATCAGCACCTGCTTTTTTGGCTGCTTTTATGCTTTTAAGTGCCATTTCAAGACTTCCTGCGTGATTTGCACTAAGTTCTGCTATGATAAAAACCTTTTTATCGGTGTTAAAATTTCCTATTTGCATACTTTTCTTTCTTTGGTAAATTTCCTGACTAAAATGATATATAATTATATTATATATTTCTTCAATTTATATATTTATATTATATAAATATTACAACTTTGTTATGATTTTGCTTGGTTTCATTCAAAAAATGCCATATGGATTTAAATTATAGAATTCATTCATTTTTTAATTTTTATATAATATAAATATATAAAATCATAAAATAAAATTTAATTATAACGATATATATATTTAAGACTAATTAAAGGAAATTTATGAAATTTTGTAAAAAATGTGTGATGCCAGATACTAAGCCTGATTTACATTTTGATGAAGAAGGTGTTTGTGATGCTTGTCGTTCTCAAGAAGCTAAAAATCAAAATATTAATTGGCAAGAAAGAGAAAAAGAATTTTTTGAGCTTATAAAAAAATACAAAAAACATCCTGTTTATGATTGTGTTATCGGAGTAAGTGGCGGAAAAGATTCTACTTTTCAAGTGGTTAAAATGCTTGAACTTGGACTTAATCCTTTGTGTGTGTGTTTTGAGCCTAGCGTACCTACGAAAATAGGGCGCAAAAATTTAGACAATTTAAATCATCTTGGCGTGGATTTGATCCATATCAAGCGTGATCCAAAAGTTTATCAAAAACTTGCCCGTGAAGCTTTTATAAGAACAGGGGATAATGAGTGGCAAAACCATTTGGGAATTTTTACTTCTGTTCCACGCATAGCGGTAAATTTTGGAGTGCCTTTGATCATCTGGGGAGAAAGTCCGCAGATAGAGTATGGCGGTCCTGCGAGTAGTAAAAATAAAAATATTTTAGGCAGAGAGTGGCTTGAAGAATTTGGCGGGCTTTTAGGAAATCGTGCTTCTGATATGCTTGGGGTAAATGGTATCACTGAAAAAGATTTGTTTTTATATACTTATCCAAGTGATGAAGAACTTCAAAGAGTAGGGGTTACTGGGCTATTTTTAGGGTATTATTTTAAATGGGATTATAAAAAAATTCTTGAAATTTCTAAAAAATATGGTTTTTTAACTCTAGATCATCCTGTTGAGACTACTTATGAAAATTTTGAAAATTTAGATTGTTATTCTAATCATGTGCATGATTATTTAAAATACTGCAAATACGGCTTTGGTAGAGCAACGGATAATGCTTGTTTGGATATTCGTTTAGGTTATATCAGCCGTGAAGAAGGGGTGCGTTTGGTACAAAAATACGATGGCAAGCCCCCTAAAAAGGCTATTAAAAAATACCTTGAATTCAGTGGTTTTAGCGAGGAAGAATTTCAAAAAATAGTAGATTCTTTTACCAATAAAAAAATTTTTAAACGTGATGAAAATGGTAAATTTATAAGAGATTATGATGGTTCTTTGGTAAGAAAAGACGAGTGTGTTTTAAAATGATAGCGCTCATTGATTACAAGGCGGGAAATTTAAACTCTGTTGCTAAGGCTTTTGAAAAAATAGGAGCTATAAATTTCATAGCTAAAAATCCAAAAGATTTGCAAAAAGCAGATAAATTGCTTTTACCTGGAGTGGGATCTTTTAAAGAAGCGATGAAAAATTTAAAAGAATTTGGTTTTATAGAAGCTTTAAAAGAGCAAGTTTTAGTACAAAAAAAACCTATTTTAGGCATTTGTTTGGGAATGCAGCTTTTTTTAGAAAGGGGCTATGAAGGTGGAGTTTGCGAAGGACTTGGTTTTATAGAAGGTGAAGTAGTCAAATTTGAAGAGGATTTAAATTTAAAAATCCCACATATGGGTTGGAATGAGCTTGAAATTTTAAAACAAGTTCCTTTGTATCAAGGCATAGATAATAAGAGTGATTTTTATTTTGTGCATTCTTTTTATGTGAAATGCAAAGATGAGTTTGTAAGTGCTAAAGCACAATACGGACATAAATTTGTTGCATCTTTACAAAAAGATCATATTTTTGCTACACAATTTCACCCCGAAAAAAGTCAAAATTTAGGCTTAAAACTTTTAGAAAATTTTATAAGGCTTTAAATGTTAAAAACTAGAATTATCCCTTGTGTTTTGTTAAAAAACGGACAACTTGTTAAAAGTATAGAATTTAAAGATTTTCGCACTATAGGGCATTTAACTTCAACAATGAGAATTTATAATGCACGCAATGTTGATGAGCTTATTATCTTAGATATAGATGCTTCAAAAAGTGGAGAAATAGATTTTGAAAGTATAGAAGATCTTGCTAAAGAATGTTTTATGCCTTTAACTATAGGTGGCGGGATAAAAACCCTTGAAGATATACAAAAGATTTTAAATTTAGGTGCGGATAAAATTTCTATCAATTCTAAGGCCTTAGAAGATATGGATTTTATAAGTAAAGCGGCTAATCGTTTTGGTTCTCAATGTATAGTTTGTTCTATAGATGTTAAAAGAAAAGGAGGGCAATTTTGTGTTTATGACAGGGGAAATTTACTTGAAAAAAGTCCTTTAGAACTTGCTTTAGAATATGAAAAAAAAGGAGCTGGAGAGCTTCTTTTAACCTCTGTGGATTTTGAAGGAAAAGCAAAGGGTTATGATTTAGAACTTTTAAAGATCTTTCAAAATAAACTTAAAATTCCTCTTATTATCAATGGAGGACTTAGCAATCCAAGTGATGGAGTTAAGGCTTTAAATTTGGGTGCTGATGCTTTAGCGGGTGCTTATATTTTTCATTTTTCTAAGTATACCCCTAAAGATGTAAAAGAAGAATTAGCTAGGCAAGGCTTTGCAGTCAGATTGCTTTAGGCAAATATGGTAAAAATCTTTATCTTCATCATAAATAGTAAAATGATTTTGTTGATATAATTTTAAAGCTTTGCGATTGTCTTTGAAAACATAAGCTTTAAGAGTATTTACTTTTAAGTTTTCAAAAGCGTATTTTATAATTTCATTCATTAAAATTTGTCCTACGCCTTTTAAATTAGGTTTTGCGTAAAGTCCAAATTCGCAAGATTTAGTTGTGATATTGACAAAATCAATTACGCCGATAATCTGTTCATCTTGAAAAACTAAAAAATATTTTTTGCTAGAATCTTGATGTAATTTTTTTAAAAATCTTAAATGTTCTTCAAAATCAATATATTTTGTTTTCATAAATTGATTGATATCGGGGTGATTGCGCCATTTAAAAATCAGCTCTATTTCTTGAGAATTAAGTTCTGTGAAATTTTTAAGTTTTATCAATACTTATACTCCACTTCATACCCTTTTTTAGCAAGCCAAGTTGCTGTAGATTCTTGATTTTTAACATAACAAATAGCTTTGAAATTTGCCTTTAAAAGCAAGGCTTCATTGACTAAAGAACTTGCACTAATGATGAGTTTATTGCTTTCATTCATCAATTTTGCAATATTTTCATGATCGATAAATAATCTAATATTGTTATGTAATTTTGCAAATTTTTGCAATTTTTTAAGATTAGGATTAGAAGAGCTGGTTACAATGCTGATGATTTTTGTTTTAGGTAATTCGCTAGCAATTTGTAAAGAAAGGTTTTTTATATCAGTTCCACCCATGCAAATGAAAAAATCATATTTTTTTTCTCTATTTTCTTTGGCCTCTTGATAAAATTCTTCCCTGATTAAAGCATAAGAAAAACCACATCTTACTTCGCATTTAAAAGGCACTAAACCTTCATAATCACTTGCTTTTGCATAGGCATTGACATTGAGTAAAATATCACAATGATGAGGCTTTATTTCATCATCAAAGCTTAGAATTTTCACCCCTGTTTCAAGCTTGATCAGTTTTTCATCATCTACGCTGATGCCATAGTGATCAATGATAAGAAGTTCAAATTTTTCTTCTTTGATGAGATTGATAAGTTCGTAAATGCTTTCACTATCAAGCTCATAAACAGGATAAGGAATTTCATCGATCAAAGAGCCTTCTAAAGGCAAACAAGCAAAACTTACATCGCTATATTGTTTAGCTAAGACTAGATCGCGTTTAATGTGTCCAAAGCCTATTTGACTGGAGCTATCGCTTCTAAAAAGCACTTTCATGATTTGCCTTATAAAGTATTTTTGCAAATTCTAAATCTTGCATGGTATCTATATCGTAAACTAAATTTCTTGGCAATACAAATACACTAGAATGAGGTTTAAACATAAAATCTTCTTCAAGCCAAGCTTTACTTGTGCCAAAATAAAAAGCTCCTGCATCGTGATAAGCTTTTGTTAAGTCTTGTGAACGACTTTTATAATGTTTTTCATCAAACATATAAACTTGATTATTCTCATTTAGATAAAAAGCCCTTTGTATAGGATACTCAAACTCAGTGGCGGCAAATAAAAACTTGCTTTCATTTTGTATAAATTTTTCATAAGCTTGTTTTAAAATGTTTTTATTTAAAAGCGGAGCAGTAGCATAAAGACAACAGACATGATCATAAATTTGATTTTGGCTTTGTAAAATTTCTATGGCATTTTGCACTGCAGCAGTGCTTGAAGCATAATCATCGCTTAAATTTTTATCACGCACAAATGGAGCTTTTGCACCGTATTTTAAGGCTACTTCTATGATTTCTTCATCATCGCTTGAAAGCACTACTTCATCAAAAATGCCTGAATTTAAAGCATTTTCTATGCTATAAGCGATTAAAGGTTTACCTAGAAAATCAATGATATTTTTTCTAGGAATTCTTTTTGATCCACCACGAGCAGGGATGATACAAAGATTTTTCATAGTTAAGCCTTGTTTTTTGTGTTTTATTTTACTAAAATTTAAGTATAATTGTCTTTAAAATACAATAAAATAATGCAAACGGGGTGGAATAATGCTCATAAATCAAACCTTTGAAATTGATTCTTGTGATGATGTAGAATTAAATATAAAAAGAACTAGCAAGCTTGAATACCGCATTAGTTATGATGATGAAAAAGAGATTAAAGCCATAGTTTTTATAGTGGGTGGTTTTGGAGCTAATGCAAATATTTCTTTTTTAGATTTTGATAGGGAATATATTGCTAAAAATTTTGATGTTGTAGTGGTACATGTTTTTTATCATTGTTTTTGTGCAAGACAAAGTATTGATCAAAAGTATAATCCAAAGCTTATTCCCAATCAAGATGATTTAGAGCGTGTAAATGGCATTTTAAAAAATATTAATTTAGGACATTTATCGGTTAATAAAGATAATTTTGAACAAATTATTCCTCTTATAGAGCAAAAAGTTAATGAAATGAAACAAGCAGGTTTGGTTGATGAAAGCCAAAAAATAGAACTTTCTTGTGATTTTATCCCACCCAATGGAGATTATCAAAACTATGGCGTTATGGCAGCTATTGATCATATCAATGCTTTAAAAGATTTAGTTAAACGTTTTCCAGAATTTGCAGATTTACCAAAAATTTATGGGGGGGGTCTTATGGAGGATACCTATCTTTACTCATAGCAAAAATAGCTCCTTGGTATGTGGATGGTGTGATTGATAATTCAGGTGTTTGCTTGCCATTTTTGGCGTGCATTTTAGGAAGAGAAATGAATCAAGGGGAATTTTATTTCGAAGGAAGTGGTTATAGACTTTATTGTTTTGTATATAAATACTGGAATAGAAATATGAATTCTTCTTATTATTTTGGTGATGAAAATTATTTAATCAGAGCAGTTTTAAATTCAAACCATCTTCAAATTCAATCAAATTTAAATAAAAATACCATTTTTGTAAGCTATCATAGTATACAAGATATGGGTGCGCCAGTGCAAAATAAAATAGAACTTTATAAGTGTTATCAGGAATTAGGATATGATGCAACTTTACATTTAATAAAGGATGAAAATGATATAGATGGTAGATTTGTAAAAAGTTTAGAGCATGGACTTAGAATGACTGATAGGGCTTTATTTAGAAAAGAACTTCCTTTAATGCTTGAAAAACTACAAGGAAGAAAATCTTTTATGCAAGAAAATTCTATCTCTTATCCTTGTGGGAATAAAGTATTTGTGTTTAAGGATTTAGAAGATAAATTTGAGTTAGAGATGATAAATTAAAATAAAGATAAAGGATATAAAATGACAGCATATTTACATATAGGAACTACTAATACAGGAAATCAAGAAAAACAAGGCTTCTTGATGCAAAACGAAGAAAAGCTTTTGCAAAAAGCTTATATTTACCCAAAAAGTCTTAGAGTGGCAAATAGGCATTGGGCTTTGGTGGATATGGTTTTAGAATTGGTTCAAAAAGAAGATATTTTAAAAAAAGAGAGTGTTTTAAGTCATATCACAAATGAAAGACTTCTTAGAGCTATAGAAAATTTTAAAAGTGAAAGTGCTTTACATAAAGATAAAAAATTTATTTTTTCAGCTGAGGGTATAGTTTGGGATTTTTCTACCAAAAAACATGTAGAAATTTTAGAAAAGATTATGAGAGAGTTAGGTTTTACTCAAATTTATATTATTGTGTATTTTAGAGATACTTTGGGTTATTTAAACTCACATTGTTCTCAAGATCATAAAAACAATATGGGGTATTATTCTGCTGATTTTGCTCCGCAAGATCATCCTAGAAAATATATTTTTGACTATGAATGGATTTGCAAAACTCATGCTGAGGTATTTGGAGAAGAAAATTTGATAGTAAGACTTCTAAGGGAGGATTATGTAGGAGGGACTTTACTTAAGGATTTTGTTTATCATTTAGGACTTGAATGGGATGAGAGTTTTGTTTTAAAACAAACCAAAAATGAAAGTTTTAATCTTTTAGGAATGGAGCTTATGTCAAGATTAAATCAAAAAGATTTAAAGCAGGATAATCTTAATTCTTTGCTTTTTATGGCAAGAAGAAAATTTGAAGGCAGCAAAGAAAAAAGATTAAAATTTGCAGTGCAAAAAGATATTGCTAAAGCTTATGTGGATTATTTTGCTTCTTCACTTGAATGGGTAAAAAACAAATATTTCCCGCATAAAAATTCTCTTTTTGCTCCTGTAAATTGGGAAGAATACGAACAAAACTATACTTTAACTCATACACTAAGTAAAGATTGGGATGATGTGGCGGATTTTATAGCACAAATTATTGTTTCTAAAAATGAAATCATCAGTTCTTTAAAAGAACAGCTTGAACTTGCAAGGAAAGATTAGTCTTTCATTGCAGTTTCAAGCATTTTTTTGATATTTTCAAAGCTTTCAAAATTTTCAGGTGTGATAAATTCTGCTTTTAAGGGTTTTTTATAAAATTTTTCTATTTCGGCAACCAAAGCCATGATATCGATACTATCGATAAAATCTTCACTTACTAGATTTTCCATACTCTCATTGATATCTGTTCTTTCTATATTGATAAAAAATTGTTTGATTTCTTGCATTTTTTCTCCTTTAGTTTTTTGAAATTATAAAATATTTATTTAAACAAGTTCTTTTAAAACCTTTCTATCAATTTTACCATTTTGATTAAGCTTAAATTTGTCGAGTTTAATAAAATTTTTTGGGATCATATAAGAAGGTAATTTATCTTTCAAAAAATCTTTAAAATTAATTTCTTCTTCACTTTCATAAAAACAAATAATATCTTCTTTAAAAATACAAGCACTGTTTTTAATATTCACATGAGAATTTATCACGCTTTCTATTTCTCCAAGTTCTATTCTATGTCCCATATATTTTATCTGATTATCTGCTCTTCCGTAGCATAAAAGCTCTCCAAATTCATTATAAGAAACGATATCTCCTGTTTTATAGAGTAAATCTAAATAATTATCATGTAAAGGATTTTGAATAAAAGCTTGTTTGGTTTTTTCTTTGTCATTATAATACCCTAAAGACAAAGAAGTTCCACGCACGAAAAGCTCCCCTTTAACACCTATTTGTTTAGGACTTATGAAATTCATATTTTCATCAAAAACTAAAAGTTCTGTGTTTTTGCACGCTTTTCCTATCGGTAAAAGTTCTTCATCTTTAAAAGTGCGATTGATGATATAAAAAGAACATACATCAGTGATTTCTGTTGGGCCATAAAGGTTGGCAAATAAGGCATTGGGTAAGTGTTTACGCCAAATATTGAGCTGTTTATTGGGCATGATTTCACCACAAAAAAGTATCTTTTTTAAGGCGTTTAAACTAAAATTATTCAAAGCTTCAGTATTTGCAAAATAAATCAGCACCGAAGGTACCCAAAATATAGTGCTTACTTTTTCTTTTTCAAGGCATTCTAAAATTTTATTTGGAAAGGCAAAAAGATGATTAGGTAAAAGGTGTAAAGTCGCTCCTGATTTTACACTTGAAAAAATATCTAAAATGCTATTGTCAAAATAAAATGGCGCTTGATTGGCTAAAATTTCATTCTCATCAAATTTAAAAGTCTCACACACCCAAAAAGTATAATCAATCACACTCTTATGAGCTATGCTTACTCCTTTAGGAATGCCTGTGCTCCCACTTGTAAAGAAAACATAGAGTAAATTAGTATCTATGTGTTTTTCTTTAGCATGCTTTATTAAACTCTCATCTATATTAAAACTTTCAAAGTCTTGTGTATAAAGCGTAGGTAAATCTAAGTTAAAATTTAAGTCCTTTGAAGTGATAAAAAGTTTAGGCTTTAAAACTTCTATGACTTTTTCTACTCTTTCTTTAGGACTTTTTTCATCTAAAAGTGTATAAAAATTTCCACTGAGTGCCACTCCAAAAAATGAAATCAAACAATCAATCCCTTTAGGCAAGATGATTAAAACAGGAACTTGAGTAGGATTATCATTTTTTAAAGTTTTTAAAATTTCACTGGCTAGTTTTTTAGAAAAAAGATCAAAGTCTTTATAAGTGATTTCTTTTCTTTCCTTGGCAAAGGGTTCTACAAAAGCAGTTTTTTCGCTAAATTTGATTAAACTTTTTTCTAAAAAATCATAGATGTGAGTTGTCATGATTTACCTTTTTAATTTTTTGTAATATAATATCTATAAATTAATAAAAAAGGCCTTTATATGCTCATAAATCAAACCTTTGAAATCGATTCTTGTGATGATGTAGAACTTAATATCAAAAGAACTTCAAAACTTGAATACCGCATCAGTTATGATGATGAAAAAGAAATGAAAGCTATAGTTTTTATCATAGGAGGTTATGGGGCTAATGCTAATATACATTTTTTAGATTCTTATAGAAATTACATAGCTAAGAAATTTGATGTGGCAACGATAAATGTTTTTTATCATTGTTTTTGTCAAAGACCCTCGGATGTGGAGAAATATTCAACGCTAGCAGATTTTACAAAAGAAGATTTAAGACTTATGGAAAAAGTACTTTGTAAATACAATATCCCATGCGATCAATTGGCCAACAATACTGTGGTCAGTCATTGTGAATATTTAAGTGAGATTATGACAGAATTGAAAATGTTAAATCGACTGCCCTATGATTTTGAGGAAAGATTGAGTGCAACTTACATCCCTTCGGATGGAGAATATCAAAATTTTGGCATTATGGCAGCTATTGATCATATCAATGCTTTAAAAGATTTGGTTAAACGCTTTCCAAAATTTGCAGATTTACCAAAAATTTATGGGGGGGGGTCTTATGGAGGATACTTAGCCTTGCTTATAGCTAAAATAGCCCCTTGGTATGTTGATGGCGTGATTGA
>NZ_RYYA01000003.1:0-151520 GCF_004378835.1 Campylobacter sp. CH246 | reverse complement strand
GGGGGGGGGTCTTATGGAGGATACTTAGCCTTGCTTATAGCTAAAATAGCCCCTTGGTATGTTGATGGCGTGATTGATAATTCGGGTTCGGCTGTTCCACCGCTTAATTATATTATTGGTAGAGAGTTGGAATTTGAAAGTAAAGATACTAATGGAGATATGTATATACAGGGCAATCATTTTTTTGTAAGTTGTTTTCTAAAAACCCACTGGACGCGTAAAGAAAATTCACCTTATTTTTTTAATAATGAAAATTATTTTATTAGAACATTGTTAAATAAAGATCATTTAATTTTACAAAGTCAAAAAAATAAAAATATTATTTATGTGAGTTATCATAGTAAAGAAGATCCTTTAACTCCAGCAAATTTTAAAGAACAAACCATGCAAATATTAAAAATTTTAGGTTACGATGTAAGCTTAAATTTGATAGATGAAAATAAAATTGATGGAAAATTTATTAAAAATTTAGATCATGGTTGTGGTATACCTGATAAAGCCTTATTTAGAAAAGAACTTCCTTTAATGCTTGAAAAATTGCAAAAAAGAAAATCTTTCATGCAAGAGAATTCCATCTCTTATCCTTGTGGAAATAAAGTGTTTATATTTAAAGATGTGGGAGATAAATTTGAATTAACGATAAAAGATTAAAACCTTAAAGGTTTTAATCAAGCTTTGCTAAATTGATTAAATCGCTCACTTTTTGACAATTTTTCAAATCCTCGGCTGTGATTTTTAAAGCAAAAAGATTTTTATAAAGCACCATCACAGATACAAAAGCCAAACTATCCCACTCGTCTATATCATCAAGTAGCATATCTTCATTTAAGTCTTCATCTCTATGCATAGCTTCTTTAAGCTCTTCTAAAAATTCAGTTTTTGTCATTATTTCTCCTTTGTGTAAATTAAAATATCTTTTGTGTATAAATCCTTGAAATTTAGCACGGCACTTCCCCAGCTAAGCCCTGCACCAAAAGCACTCAAACTCGCTTTAAATTCTTTTGGAGTATCTAGTTCACAAAGTAGGGCAGGTAGTGAACAAGCGCTTAAATTAGCGTATTTTTCCATGATGAAATTAGGAACTTTATCATCATTAAGTTTTAACTCTTCTTTAATACAATCAACCAAATACGCATTAGATTGATGAAAAAGATGAAAAGCAATGTCTTTTTCATCTACTTTAGAAAATTCTAAAATTTCTTTAAAGCTTTTAGGTTCGCATTCTAAAGCCATATTAAAAATATTTGCTCCGTCCATGTAAAGATTTTCTAATTGTCTAAACTCCTCAGTTTGCATGAGCGAATCATCGTTAAAAATATCTGCTTTAGGTATTCTCATCGCACCTTTTGGAATGATGAGTTTATCAAAATGTCTTCCATCGCTTCCAAGTTCAAAAAAGGTTTCATTAAAATCCGTTTTTTCAATCAAAGTTGCACTTACTCCATCGCCAAAAATTGGAGCTAAATTCATATTTTTAGGATGGATGAATTTGCTTAAAGTATCCCCACAAACGAGCAAAATTTTACCTAAGCCACTTTGTATTAAAGAATGAGCGACAAATAAGCCGTATAAATACCCTGCACAAGCTTGTCCTAAATCAAAAGCTATGGTTTTAGAGCTTAAATTTAAAAGTTGGTGTAAATAACAAGCCGTAGAAGGCATGAAAAAATCAGGACTTTGAGTTACTACGATGAGTGCATCAAGGCTATTTTTATCTATATTTAAACCTTGTAAAAGTGTATTGGCTGCGTGTTTTCCAAGATCGCTTACGCAAGTGTTTTCATCGCAAATATAACGCGTGTTTAAACCTATGACTTTTTTCATTCTTTTAAGGGTTTTGATATCGTTTGAAAAAACGCTTTCTAACTCATCATCAATGCAAATTTTATGTTCAGGTACGCTTACGCAAATGCCTGAAATTTTAGCTTTATCAAATCTAGTTTTCATGGATTATAAGTCCTTTGAAGTTTAAATTTTGAAATGGAATAAGGGCTGAGTTTTTTTCAAATTCTTTGGAAATTTGTTCTAAAAAGCTCAAAAATGGCATATTTCTTTCGCCTTTTTGATAGTAAAGCCTTGCATTATTGTTTTTAAGATCAAAGAAATATAAAGCTAGTTCAAAGGCTTTAAAAAACATTCTAGTTTCAAGTTTTCTACCTAAAGCCCTACAAGAAATGCAAAGATCATCGATAAATAAATTTCCTTCTTTACAAGAAAAAACAAAAATAGCGATAATCCCACTATCGCTTAATTTATCACTCATACTCACACTTACAATGAGTTCTTTTTGCATGTGTTGTGCGACTTTTTCTTGATTTAAGCGTGTGTAATTAGCGATAAATTGATTGGTTTTGCCTAAAAGTTCGCTAATGCGAGGGATATTTTGCAGATCATTTTTGCTAAAATTTAAGCTGATTTCAAGATTTTGAAAATATTCTTCATCGCTTAAGCTTTTAAGCTCTTCTCTTAAAGCATTGGCTGCTATATCTTTGGCACGAATTTGATCTTCTTTGGTATTTGAAAGTTTTAAAAGATTAGGAAAAAGTTTGATTTTATAAAGTATATTTTCATCGCATAAAAGTGTTTTAACGCCTGTAATTTTGGTATTTTCAAGCTCGGCGATATTATCATCTATAAAAAGCATAGCGTTAGTATTTATATTAAATTTTTTAGCAATTTTTAAGATATTTTCACCTTTTGGCTCCCAATTGATCATTCTAACATCAAAATCATCCCATTGTAAGATGAAATCTTTCCTTATTTCAAAAAGTTTTTTTGCGTCTTTTTCTTCATTTTTTGAAGCTAGGGCAAGTAAAAACCCTTGTTTTTTAAAAGTTTTAATTTTTTCTTGTAAGGTTTTGTGTAAAGGACTTAAATTAAGATTATCTATACCCTCTTCACCTAAAATTCCTTGATACAAGGTATTATCAAGATCAAGTACAAGAGCTTTAAGAGCGGGTTTTACAAGTGCAGGGATGAGACTAAGTCCTAAAATTTGTGCCAAGAAAATCAAGGCTTTATTATTAAGCTTAGAGCCTGTAAGTTCTTCTTTAGCTAAGTCTAAAATATCTTCTTCATCAAAATACTCTTTTATGAGTTTTTCTATGTTAAAAATTTCACAATTTAAAATTTTTTTATCTGTTTTAAATTCTCCTAAACTAAGGACTAAAATAGGGCTTTGTGAAATTTTTCTTAGTTCTAAAAGTCTTTCTTCTATAAAATTTTGCACATTATTTTTATAGCGGGTTAAATCTAGCCATAAAAGTTCTAAACTAGCTTCTTTAAAGTTATCAAAACTCAAGCTATCATCATAAGAGCTGAAATTAAACTCAGCTCTTAAATTAGCAAAATGTAAAAAAGGAGCAATGATACTTTGCACTCCTTCAAAAGCATGATTTCTATGGACATTAATAAGAAGATCTTGACTTTTACTAAAGTCTAATTCTTTGGCAAATTTTATAAGCTTATTGCGTTTTAAATGAGGTGAAAAAAGATTCATTTTAGCTCCACAAGTTCGATTAAAAGCCTATTTGGCATCATGATAAAACAAAGTTTAGCAAAATAGCTTGCTTGCATAATAGGAACAATACAAATGCCTCCTTGTTGTTCCAAAAGAATTAAATCTTGGGCGATATTTTTACTTTCATAGGCTAAATGATACATTTTGGTATTATTTTTCAAATAGCTATCTAGTGGTCCTTTATCGTTTAAATTTTGCAAAAGTTCGAATCTATACTGTGGAAATGCTTCATTACAAGGAATGATAAATTCGCCTCTTACCCCTTGTTTTTCATCTATAAATTCTGATTCTTTATAAAAACCTAGTTTAAAAAAACATTCCCTTTCTTTTTCTAAATTTTTACAAGCCACGCCTATATGATGAAGGGGTAAATTGAGTGTTTTATTAAGCATTTAAAACTACTGCCATAGTGATAGCATTTTTAAATTTCAATGCTTTTTCTAAACTATAATCATTTGCCATAAAACATTCATAAGCTTTAAATTTTAAGCCTGATTTTTCTATCAAATCTTTAACTTCATCAGGATGGGAAAATAAATAAATATGATCAATAGCAGGAGCATTGATAGGAATAGTTGCAAAAATTTCCCCTCCATCGCTAAGAAGCTCTTTAGATCTTTTAAGGAATTCAAGAGGTTTTTCTACGTGTTCTAGCACTTCTCCAATCACTATCAAATCAGCTTTTTTATCAAAATCATAAGTAAAAAAATCTTGACATAAAAAATCACATTTTGTAATCAATCCCCCTACTTGTTGTTTTACCATTTTTTGAGTAAGTTCGCAACTTGTTGGAGAGATATCAAGTCCATAAAAGGCGGAAAATTTACCACTTTTAACCGCTCTTGCAAAATATTCTCCATGGCCAGGGCCTATTTCAAAATAAGTTGTTTTTGGAGTAAAATTTTTTAAATATTGTGAAAAATACTTTCTCACTTTAATATGAGCTATCCAAACAAAAGAAGAAAGAGCTAAGCCTATCATGTATTGTTTCATATAGCTTTCATTAAAATAAACTTTATCCTTAACTTCATCAAAGCTAGAATAACGATAAGCCCCATTTTCTATGAAAAATTTTGTTTCTTCTAAAGTATCGTTAAGGATCAATAAATAACAATCGCATTGTTCTTTTATACTGATACCATCTTGAATATAATAAGAAATTAATTTATCAAATTCTTCTTCGTCTTCTTGTGAAAATTCAATTTTTTTAAGATATTTAGAATGGATAGGATTTTTTTGAGCGATGGCTTGAAATAATTTTTCAATATTTTCTTTCATTTTTCTGCCTTTAGGGTTTGAATTTTTTCTAGTAAAGCGCTTTGAGATTTTAAGAGACTTAAATCTTCTTTGTTAAATTTGATTTCAAATTCTTCTTCTAAACTCATGATGATATCAATATGAGCTAAAGAAGTCCAGTTCTTGCAGTTTTCCATGCTTAAATTTGTATTTTCATCTACTTTGGTTTCAAGTATATTTTCTAAAATTTCATAAAATTGTTTTTCCATTGTATACCACTTTCTTGAGAATGTTGAAAATTAATATATTGTATCATAATTTTCTATTAGAATTGTTTGGTTTATATCTAATTTTTTCCATAAAATTTCTATATATTCTTTAGCGTTGTAAATATTTATATGATCTCCTGCAAAATTGTTTTTTTTAAAATTTTTAGTATTATTAACAATATTGATAATGTTAATTAAATTGGGTTCAGAAGATATGTCAAGTTTTCTAACATAATAACTAATGGTTTTATTGTATGATATATTGTTTTCATCAATTAAAATTCCAGAGAAAATTTTATGATATCTGTAAAATACATTAAATTGTTCTTCTGCATAATGTGTTAGTGTGTGTCCTTGGCCTCCAAATGTCATATATTTTCCATTCTCTTTGGTTAAAACCTCATAAACACAATTTTCCCCAAAACAACTTGTTGTATCTTTTAAAAATAATTCTTCTTTTGCTCCTTTTATAGCAAAAGAAAATATAGGATCGTTTGTGCGTTTTACTCCTGTTTGTTTGCGAAAATATTCATTTAATGCTCCCATTTTTGTTTTGGAATTTATTTTGTCATAAACTTCATTTTTGCAAAAACTATAAGTAAAGGTTGGCATGATCAAAGTGCCTTCTTTGCCTATAACTTCAAAAAAACAATCTAATATAGTCTGTAAAAATTCATTTCTAGAAAGCAAGGGAAAACCGAAATTAAAAAGTTCAGTATGCACACACAAGGTATCGCCTTTTTGTAGTCCTAGTTTGTAAAAAGTTTCTATGAAGTCGTAAGTGGAGTATTTTTTATTTTCAAATTCAAGTAAATATTTCATAAACTACCTTTAAATATTTTTCATAAAAGAAGCTTTTCATATATGGCAAATTTATCCTGCTTAAGGGCGTTGCCTATGGCTTTGACATATTCTTTAGCATCATAGCTTTCTAGAAAATCTCCTGCAAATTTTATGCTTTTGTAATACCTTGTTTGCCGCACGATTTCATTTATCTTATCAAGGCTGCATACATAGGCTTTTTCCAAGTCTCTTACATAATAATTTATCCTTTTTTCTCTTTTTTGTCCTAGCTCGTCAATCACCAAGCCCTTAAATTCCTTAAAATACCTGCAAAAGCTGGTATTTCTCTCTTCAGCATAATGCGTTAGGGCGTGTCCATAATTCAAGCCTAAAAGCATAAATTTCCCACCTTCCCTAGTTAAAATTTCATATACACTATCCTTTCCAAAACAGCTTGAGTTTTCTTTTAAAAAAATATCCGCTTTAGCACCCTTCACAGCAAAGGAAAAAATAGGGTCGCTAGTTCGCCTAACCCCCCCCCGCTAGTTCTAAAAAATTCATTCAGCACTCCCACTTTGCCTTTAGAATGCACTTTATCATAAGTTTCATTTTTGCAAAAACTATAAGTAAAGGTTGGCATTAGAAGAGTGCCTTCCTTGCCTAGCACTTTAAAAAAGCATTCAAGTAAGGTTTTTAAAAAATCATTTTTAGTAAGCAAAGCTTTGCCAAATTTCATAAGTTCTGTATGTACGCATAAAATATCACCCCTTTTTATACCTAGTTGATAAAAAGCATCTATTAAATCCTTATCGGAGTATTTTTTGCCATTGTGTTCTAAAAAATATTTCATTTTACCAGTCCATAAAATTTTATTTTTTCCAAAAGTTCTTTAAATTCATAAGCTTGCATATTTAAGATATTGGCTATATCGATGATATCATTTTCCCCATCACAGTAAGCCAAAAAATTACAAGCCAAAGGAATGTCATTAGCAGTGCTAAGGGTGTGATATAGTCCTCTTTTACCAAGATTGGGTTCGCATACTATGGTGTTTTCATATACAGCGTTGATTTCTAGATTTAAAATCATTTCTTGTATGCTTGAAAGTCCACCCATTAAGCCTTTTTCAGAGATAAAATTGAGATCATCTTTTGAGTTATGATATCCATCATAGTCACCGTATCTTGTGCGACATACTCCTACAATGCCAAGATTTACAAGCGGAGCATTGTATTGTCTTTCATCGCTTCCGCGATCCAAAAAACTAAAAGCTTTGAAATTTTCTTTATTTTTAAGCGTATGCAAGGCAACTTTATCGCTTAGAGTGTTTTCTTTAGGTGTATGTATGAGTGAGTAAGCATGATCATCGCCTAAGCAAGAAAGCACAAAGCCTGCTTTAACATATTTTTTTAAATGCTCTAAATGTTTGCTAAGATAGACTATAGACCCTATGGTTTCAGGGATGATGACAAAGCGGTAATTATATTTTCTTTCTTTTAAACTCAAAAGCCATTTTGCTAGGAAAATAGCCACCACAGGGCCACTAAGCTCGTTATTTGCCATGGAAGGATGACAAAGATAGGTTGAAATTAAAATTTCATCTTTTGAATTTTGCGTACTAGGTAGGATAAAATCAGCATAGTCCAAAACCCCATTTTCATCATGTTTTGCATCGATATAAACTTTGTATTTGCCTTTTTTAAGTTTTTTTCTTTCATTATGCGTGAGACAAAATCCCCAACGCCTTTTGTAATAACTCGTTACATAAGGAATAGCATCGGGCATTTCTTCTATGGAGTAAAGATGATCTTGAAGTTCTTCTAGTTCGATTTCTTTATCGATAGCTTCGCTATAGTTTAGAAGGTGCAAGTTATGCTTTTTAAAATCACAAATTTTTTCTCCTTCTGGAGTGATGATATAGGCTTCTTTGGCGTTCCATTCATCAGGGACTATCCAGTCAAAAACCTTTGTACCACTTTTTATAGAGTGAAATTTGAGTATCCCCCCCCCGCCCAGAGTTTTATTTAAAATTTCTAAGCTATCTCTAAAACCTTGCCCTGTGATACTTCTAGGGATAGGAAAAAGTTCACAAGCTAGTTCATACATAGCCTTTCCAGTTTGGCTAAAATCTTGACTTCTAAAGTCTAGCTTATCCACAATATCCCTTTTTAACTTTTTCAAGAATGCTAAATAAAGTATCTTTTACAAATTTTGCATCCTTTAGATTCATTTCTTGATGACAAGGTATGCTAAGCTCGGCTTTGTAAAAATTATCCGCATTTTGGAGTCTGATTTCTCCTAAGAGTTTTTTATAAAAACTAAACTCATAAGTTGGTTTATAATGTACCTGTACGCCAATTCCTGTATGAAGTAAGCTTTCAAAAAGTTCTTCTTTTTGACAATAAAATTCAGGAAAAAGCAAGATAGGGTATAAATGTCTTGAGCTTTTTTTATAATTTTTGATTTTTATCGTGGAAAAATAAGGATTTTTTTCAAATTCTTTATCGTAAAAACTTGCGATTTCTTCTCTTTTTTCAAGATTGTGATCGAGTTTTTTAAGCTGGTTTATCCCTAAAGCACAAGCAACATCGCTTAAGCGGTAATTATAGCCAAGTTCTACCATATCGCTATCCCAAAGCCTTTTTTTAATTATACCATGGCTTTTTAAAAGCTTGATTTTGGTGATAAGCTCTTCATTATCACTCACCACAGCCCCGCCTTCAAAAGTAGTGATGGGTTTAACAGGATGAAAAGAAAAGATAGAAAGATCGGCTTTTTTTCCTACTTTTTCACTTTTATATAAGGCACCTAAAGCATGGCTTGCATCATCGATTAAAGGGATATTGTATTTTTTAGCAAGGCTTGAAATTTCATCTATTTCAACGCTATTTCCCCCAAAATCCACCACGCTAATAGCTCCTATATTTTTACTATCTTTTAAAAGTCTTGCTTCTAGTTTTTTTTCATCAATATTGCCATCGTTTTTAATGTCGATAAACTCTACCTTAGCTCCAGCTATTAAGGCCGCATTAGCCGTAGCAGCGAAGGTTAAAGGAGTGGTTAAAACGATTTTTTCTTTGACGCCTAGTGCTGTATAGGCAAGATGAAGGGCTGAAGTGGCTGAGTTTAATACACAAGCGTGTTTTACGCCCACATATTCACAAAGAGCTTCTTCAAATTCATTTACCTTTTTACCCCCTGTTAAAATTTCATCTTTTAAAGCTTTTGTAAGCGTATCTATATCGCTTTGATCGATGTTTTGATGAGAATAAGTAAGCATTTTAAAAACCTTCGGTGTGATTGATGATTTCTAAAAGTTCTTTTTCGCTTGCCCATAAAGGATTATTATCCGAGCTGTAAGAAAAACCATCTTTTACCTTTTGTCCTTTTTCGCCTAGGGCATTGATACTAAAGTCATTATCTTTATCTACAAATTTAATACTCGGGCTTATAGCATAGTAGTTTTCAAATTCATAGGTTAAATGACTATCATCGCTTGAAATCATGATTTCATGTAGTTTTTCTCCTGCTCTTATGCCTATGATTTTATGGCTTAAATTAGGAGCTAGAGCATGGGCTAGATCGGTGATTTTCATCGAAGGAATTTTAGGGATAAAGATTTCTCCTCCATGCATTCTTTCAAAATTGCTCAGTACAAATTTTACTCCATCTTCAAGGCTGATCCAAAAACGAGTCATTCTCGTATCGGTGATAGGAAGTTCTTTAGCTCCTTCGCTGATGAGTTTTTTAAAGAAAGGCACCACTGAACCTCTTGAACCTACAACATTGCCATATCTTGTAACACCAAAGCGTGTTTGCTTGTTACCTGCTATGTTGTTTGCAGCGACAAAAAGCTTATCGCTTGCAAGTTTGGTTGCACCGTATAAATTTACAGGATTGCAAGCCTTATCCGTACTAAGAGCGATACATTTTTTAACCCCATTTTCAAAACAAGCATCTATGACATTTTGCGCGCCGTGGATGTTTGTTTTTATACATTCCATAGGGTTATATTCAGCAATAGGCACATGCTTCATCGCAGCAGCATGTATAACAAAATCCACATCACGCATAGCAGTGCTTAAACGCTCTTTGTCTCTTACATCTCCTATGAAATAACGCATGCAAGGAGCGTTAAAAACGCTTGCCATTTCAAATTGTTTAAGTTCATCACGAGAATAAATGATGATTTTATTAGGTTTATAATTTTCTAGCAAAACCTTAGTATAGGTTTTTCCAAAAGAGCCTGTTCCGCCTGTGATTAAGATATTTTTTTTGTTAAACATTTTGCCTTCCTTTGCTTAAGTTTTTTAAAATTAAAGCAACAAGTGTTCCTATTTTAAAATTCTTGGCAAGGTTATGCCCGTTTGAGCTTGATACTTGCCTTTTTTATCTTTATAAGTGGTGTCACATTTTTCATCACCTTGTAAAAACAACACTTGTGCTATGCCTTCATTAGCATAAATTTTTGCAGGTAAAGGCGTAGTATTTGAAATTTCTATAGTGATATGTCCTTCAAAACCTGGTTCAAAAGGGGTAACATTGACGATGATGCCACATCTTGCATAAGTGCTTTTGCCAAGACAAATAGCTAAGACATTATCAGGCATTTTAAAATACTCTATAGTTCTGGCTAGGGCAAAAGAATTTGCAGGAACTATACATACATCGCCTTCAAAATCTACTACATTTTCTTCTACGAAATTTTTTGGATCCACTACAGTTGAATTAACATTGGTAAAAATTTTAAACTCACGCCCTACACGTATATCATAACCATAGCTTGAAAGTCCATAGCTTACCACACCTTTTCCTATATTTGCTTCGCAAAATGGTTCGATCATCTTGTGTTCTAATGCCATTTTTCTTATCCAATTATCCGCTTTTAAGCCCATTTTTAACCTTTTTAATATTTGTAATTGTTTGTAAGGATTATAACCTAAAAAATCTATATTTTTTATGATTTTTTTCTTTTTTAAAGTTAAATTTCAAGTTTTTTTATATAATACAAGGTTAAGTTCTTAAATTTTGTAGGAGAATTTTATGACAAAAGAAGAAATTAAAGAGTTAGTCAACCTTTTTGCTGAAGCAAATATTAGTAAAATTAAGATCAAAGAACAAGATGGTTTTGAAATAGAACTTGAAAGAGATATGTGCTGCGATGTTCCAGCTCCTGTTTGTCCTCCAGTTCCAGCTCCACAACCTATCAATGTAAGCGTTGTAAACGAAGCTCAACCTAGTCAAAGTGTAAAATCAAACAAACCAAGTATAAACAGCCCTATGGTAGGAACTTTCTATCAAGCTCCAAGTCCAGGTGCAGCACCTTTTGTAAAAGTAGGTAGTACGGTTAAAAAAGGCGATACTATAGCTATTATTGAAGCGATGAAAATCATGAATGAAATTGAAGCGGAATTTGATTGTAGGATCGCTGAAATTTTAGTTGCTGATGGTCAGCCTGTAGAATTTGGAATGCCTTTATTTGCGGTGGAGAAATTATAAAATGGAAATTAAAAGCATATTAATTGCTAATCGTGGAGAAATAGCACTGCGTGCTTTAAGAACGATTAAAGAAATGGGTAAAAAAGCAATTTGTGTGTATTCTGAAGCAGATAAAGATGCTTTGTATTTAAAATACGCTGATGCAAGCATTTGTATAGGCAAAGCAAGAAGTTCTGAAAGCTATTTAAATATCCCAGCTATTATTACAGCAGCTGAAATTGCTGAAGCAGATGCGATTTTTCCAGGATACGGATTTTTAAGTGAAAATCAAAATTTTGTTGAAATTTGTGCTAAACATAACATCAAATTTATAGGTCCTTCTGTGGAAGCTATGAATTTAATGAGTGATAAATCAAAAGCAAAACAAGTCATGCAAAGAGCAGGCGTACCTGTGATCCCAGGAAGCGATGGGGCTTTGGCAGGAGCTGAAGCAGCCAAAAAACTTGCCAAAGAAATAGGTTATCCTGTGATTTTAAAAGCAGCTGCAGGTGGTGGTGGTCGTGGTATGCGTGTGGTTGAAAATGAAAAAGATCTTGAAAAAGCGTATTGGTCGGCTGAAAGCGAGGCTATGACAGCATTTGGCGATGGAACTATGTATATGGAAAAATACATACAAAATCCACGCCATATAGAAGTGCAGGTTATAGGAGATAGTTTTGGCAATGTGATTCATGTGGGCGAAAGAGATTGTTCTATGCAAAGACGCCATCAAAAACTTATAGAAGAATCCCCTGCGATTTTGCTTGATGAAAAAACACGCACTAGACTTCATGAAACTGCTATTAAGGCAGCTAAAGCTATAGGATATGAAGGTGCGGGAACTTTTGAGTTTTTGGTAGATAAAAATTTGGATTTTTATTTTATAGAAATGAATACGCGTTTGCAAGTTGAACACTGTGTAAGTGAAATGGTAAGTGGGATTGATATCATAGAACAAATGATTAAAGTAGCAGAAGGTTATGCTTTACCATCTCAAGAAAGTATTAAATTAAATGGGCATTCTATAGAATGTAGAATCACAGCCGAAGATTCCAAAACTTTCTTGCCAAGTCCAGGTAAGATTACTAAATACATTCCACCCGCAGGACGCAATGTCAGAATGGAAAGTCATTGTTATCAAGACTATAGCGTGCCTCCTTATTATGATTCTATGATAGGCAAACTTGTAGTTTGGGCAGAAGATCGTAATAAAGCTATTGCAAAAATGAAAGTAGCTTTAGATGAGTTGCTTATAAGTGGGATAAAAACAACCAAAGATTTTCATCTTTCTATGATGGAAAATCCTGATTTTATTAATAATAATTACGATACAAATTATCTTGCAAGACATTAAAATTTTCCCTATTAAAGGGAAATTTTAATTGTAATTTTTATCTTAAATATTCTATATTGATTTTAGAGCGGAGTTTATCAAAATAATCCTGTATGAAATTTTGTCTTTGTTCGCTTACATAAGCGTTTAAAACTTCATTTTTAACTTGTTCATATTCAGGAGTTTGTGCTCCATCTTTGCTTTTAACTTCATAGAGTTCATAGCCATTTTTTCCATTTAAAACAGGGGAAAAGCCTCCAACAGGAATTTGTGATAAAAGCCCTAAAAGTCTTGGATCGGCATTGCTTGTGTTTAAAGATGCATTTTGTGGTTTAAGGATTGTTTTTTTTGTATTTTTGATATTTTCTAAAGTTTGAGGATTGTTTGATAAATAAATATTTGCATTAATTTGTGTATAAAAAGTGAATTTATCTTTATTTTGTTCGAAAAATTTTTTTGCTCCATCATCACTAAAATCAGTTTTTGCCATACTTGCGATTTTTTCATAAAGTTTTCTTTTTTCTAAATCTTTTTTAAAATTTACACGAAATTGTTCATAGCTTTGATTTTTGGATTTTAAATTTGTTTTGAAAGCATTTAAAGTGATTTTGTTTTGAGCAAGCATTTTATTTATAGCATCATCAAGCTCTAGATCATTGACTACAATACCCAGTTGTTTCATTTGTGAAATTTCCATTTTTTCATTGATGAGTACGCCTAAAGCTTTATTTTTATCAATTTTAAGTGCTTTTATAGTTTGATCTATATCATAAGTTGTGATAGGCTCTTTGTCTACAACTACAGCTATAGCATTAATGGTATTTGCACTAGCTAAACTTGCAAAAAATGCAAAACTTAATAAAATTTTTTTCATTTCAAACCTTTATTTAAGTATAAATATCGCATTATATCAATAAAAATTTAAGAAAAGGCAAAAAATGCACGAAAAACTTACAACGCGTTTTGCTCCAAGCCCAACAGGGTATTTGCACATAGGTGGACTTAGAACAGCTCTTTATAATTATTTATACGCTAGAAAAAATGGTGGAAATTTTTTACTTCGTATCGAAGATACGGATTTAAAAAGAAATTCCAAAGAAGCTACTAAAGCAATTATCGAAGCTTTTAAATGGTGCGGTTTAGAACATGATGGAGAAGTAACTTACCAATCAGAGCGTTTTGATCTTTATAAAGAATATGTTAAAAAGCTTTTAGATGAAGGTAAAGCGTATTATTGTTATATGAGTAAAGAAGAATTAGAAGAATTGCGCGCCAAGCAAGAAGCTGCCAAAGAGCGCCCAAGATATGATGGAAGATATAGAGAATTTACAGGCACGCCACCTCAGGGTATAGAGCCTGTTGTGCGTATTAAAGCACCTCAAAGCGGTGAGATTGTTTTTGAAGATGGGGTTAAAGGCGAGGTGAGATTTAAAGCAGAGGATATAATGGATGATTTTATCATTGCAAGAAGTGATGGAACTCCAACTTATAATTTTACTGTTGTTATTGATGATGCTTTAATGGGGGTAAGTGATGTGATTCGCGGAGATGATCATCTTTCAAATACTCCTAAACAAATTGTGCTTTATGAGGCATTGGGTTTTAAAATTCCTAAATTTTTTCATGTGGCTATGATACATGGAGAAGATGGTAAAAAGCTTTCAAAAAGACATGGGGCAACTGATGTTATGGAATACAAAGAAATGGGAATTTTACCTCAAGCTTTGCTTAATTTTCTTGTGCGTTTAGGTTGGAGCCATGGTGATGATGAGGTTTTTTCATTAGAAGATTTGAAAAAACTTTTTGACCCTTATCATATTAATAAAAGCGCATCTTGTTATAATGCTAAAAAGCTTGAATGGCTTAACGCTCATTATATTAAAACTTTGCCTTTTGAAGAGATTAACCGTCAGCTTAAGGATCTTGGCTTTGATTTATCTGTTTGTGAAAAGGCAGGATTTTTACTTGATTTATTAAGAGAGCGTGCAAAAACCTTGCATGATATTATCAATGGTGCAAAAAGTATAGTTAATGCGCCGCAAAATTATGATGAAAATGCAGTACAAAAATTTATTAACAAAAATAATTTAGAATTGCTCCAAGCATTTGCTAATACACTTAAAGATCAAAAAACAGGTAAAGATTTTGAAGATTTTACAAATGATTTTTTAGAAAAAAAAGAAGCAAAGTTAAAAGATTTGGCTCAGCCTATACGCATAGCTTTAACAGGGAGTGCGGTAAGTCCTAGTATTTTTGAAGTATTAGAATTTTTAGAGGTTGATGAGTGCAAAAAAAGAATAGAAAATTTTTTAAAAGTTAGAGGAAAATAAAATGAATTTAAAAGAAGAAGCTTTAAAATACCATTTAGGTGGGAAAATTGATATTGTACCAAGTAAGCCAATGGCTACAAGCCATGATCTATCTTTGGCGTATAGCCCAGGAGTTGCAGAACCTTGCCTTGAAATCGCTAAAGATAATGAGCTTGCTTATACTTATACAAATAAGGCTAATTTAGTAGCTATAGTTAGTGATGGTTCTGCTGTTTTAGGACTTGGAAACATAGGAGCGCAGGCTTCAAAACCTGTTATGGAAGGTAAGGCTTGTTTGTTTAAAAAATTTGCAAATGTCAATGCTTATGATATAGAAATTGATGTTCATAGTGTGGAAGAGATTGTAAATTTTTGCAAAGCTTTGGCTCCAACTGTGGGCGGGATAAATTTAGAAGATATAGCTGCTCCAAAATGTTTTGAAATCGAAGCGGCTTTACAAGATTTAGGAATTCCTGTAATGCACGATGATCAGCACGGAACAGCTATTATTTCAACTGCAGGGCTTATGAATGCAATGGAGATAAGCGGTAAAAAATTTAAAGACATTAAGGTGGTTGTAAGTGGCGCAGGTGCCGCAGGTATAGCAAGTGCTAAGATGTATAGAAATTTAGGGGTTGAAAATATTATTTTAGTAGATAGCAAAGGAGTGATTTCTAAAGATAGAAATGATTTAACTCCTCAAAAGCTTGAATTTGCTGTTGATTCTAAGGAAAAGACTTTAAAAGAAGTTTTAAAAGGAGCTGATGTTTTCCTAGGACTTAGTGCGCCAAAAATTCTTGATGATGAAATGGTTTTAAGCATGGCAAAAGATCCTGTGATTTTTGCTTTGGCAAATCCTATTCCTGAAGTGATGCCTGAAGATGTAGCTAGACTTAGAAAAGATACGATTGTAGGAACAGGAAGAAGTGATTATCCAAATCAAATCAATAATGTTTTAGGTTTTCCTTTTATTTTCCGTGGGGCTTTAGATGTGCGTGCAAGTAAAATCACTGAAAATATGAAAGTAGCGGCTGCTAAAGCATTAGCAGATCTTGCAAAACTTCCTGTAAGTGATGCAGTTAAAAAGGCTTATAATTTAAGTACCTTAGAATTTGGAAGAGATTATGTCATACCAAAACCTTTTGATGAAAGAGTAAAAGCTGCAGTAAGTACAGCTGTAGCAGCAGCTGCGGTAAAAGATGGTGTGGCTAAGGTAAAAAATTTTAACGAGAAAGCTTATTTTGAAAGCTTAAAATGAAAAATATTCATTGTATCAATCATCCATTGATCGAACATAAGTTAGGAATTTTAAGGGCTAAAGAGACAAAGCCCTTTCAATTTCGTATGTTAATCGATGAAATTTCATCTTTTTTGCTTTTTGAAGTGAGTAAAGATTTTTCTTTAAAAGAAATTGAAATTTCAACACCTATACAAAAAACTATAGTAAAAAAACTTGATGAAAAGATTATGATTTGTCCTATTTTAAGAGCTGCATTAGGAATGCTTGAAAGTGTTTTTAAGATGATTCCTGATGCAAGTGTTGGGTTTTTGGGGTTTGTGAGAAATGAAGAAACTTTAAAGGCGGATTTTTATTTTCAAAAACTTCCCAAAGATGCAAAAAAACGCACTGCTATTGTTATAGATCCTATGTTTGCTACAGGTGGGACTGCTATAGATGCTTGTAATTTTTTAAAAAGCCAAGGAGTTAAAAAAATAAAATTTATATCCATACTTGCTGCTCCACAAGGTTTGAAAAAATTTAGCCAAATGCATGATGATGTAGAAGTTTTTGTGGCTTGTATTGATGAAGGTTTAAATGAAAAAGGTTATATTATCCCAGGGCTTGGAGATGCAGGAGATAGAGTGTTTAACACTCTATAAAAGAGATGATTTTTGGAAAAATTGATTATATTAATCTTTTACCTTTACATATATATCTTAAGAAATATCCCCTACCTAATGGTTATAAAGCAAGTATGGAGTATAAAAAAGGAGTTCCAAGTAAGCTAAATAAAGATTTATTTTATAGAAGAATTGATGCAGCTATCATTTCAAGCATAGAAAGTGCTAGAAAAAAATATAAAAATTTAGATTTGGGTATTTGTGCCAATAAAAGAGTTTTAAGTGTATTAGTAGAAAAAAATACATCAAATGCCAAAGATCCAAGTTCAGCAACTTCAAACGCTCTGGCTAAAGTATTAAAACAAGATGGAAAAGTAATTATAGGTGATAAGGCTTTAAAGCTTTATCTAAAAGATCCTTCTAAATATATCGATTTATGTGCAAAATGGCACGAAAAAACAGGATTGCCTTTTGTTTTTGCTAGATTTTCTTGTGTGCAAAAAAAAGCTTTATATAAACAAATTTTGAAAAAATTTCCAAAAACAAAGATTAAAATTCCTTATTATATACTGCAAAATTATGCCAAAACAAGGGATTTAGATATAAAAGATGTTAGATATTATTTAGATGAAGTTATATATCATAAAATTTCTACCAAAGAAAAAACAGCCTTAAAGCGTTTTGTAAAGGCTTGTAAGGCTTTAAATCTTGCTTAGTGTTCAAATTCTCTAAGTTCTTTAACTGTTCCAAGGAGTATTACAACATCTCCACTATAAACTGTCGTGGTTTCTAAATCAGGTAGTATTTCCCAGTCACTATTTAATTTTTTATAAGAAATCACTTTCATATTTTGTGCTACATGTTTTAAAGAATTTCCTGCTAATTTTTCATCTATATTGATCTTAATAGCTCGTATAGTATTTGCTGAAAGATCAAAAACTTCATAATCAGCATCTTTAGTTAAAAATTCTTTTACTAGTCTTTTAGCACTTTCTTTTTCAGGATAAATAACCTTTGTTGCGCCTAACTTAGAAAGAATTTGACCATGGATATTAGAGGTTGCTTTAGCAATGATATTTTTAACACCTATATCTTTAAGCGCCATAAGAGTAAGGATTGATTTTTCAACATTTTCTCCTATGCTAACAATAACAACTTCAACATCATGAAAGCCTGCTTCTTTTAGGGCTGAAATATTTGTAGAATCTAAAATATAAGCATAGCTTGGAGGATTTTGTATACTTTTTAAAGCTTCCTCATCTTTATCCGCAACGATAACAGTATGACCTCCAGCAATGAGTTCATCTGCTACAACTGAGCCAAATTTTCCAAGTCCTATGATTCCATAATTAAGATTTTTCACGATTTTACCTTTATAAATTAACCTTTCCTTCAGGGAATTTTAAATGAATAGCTTTGTCTTGTTTGAATACCGAGAGTAAAAAAGCAAAAACACCTATCCTGCCACTTAGCATCATAATGATGATAATCACCTTACTAGGATCACTAAATAAAGCACATAAAGATAAAGTTCCACCATTTCCCACTGAAATTCCTACGGTTGCAAAAGCCGAAGAAGTTTCAAAAAGCAAGGCTATAAAATCAAATTTTGACTCTAGCAAGGAAAGCAAAATAACAGCTATTACTATATAAACAGCTGAACCTACAGCTATAATAAAAGCTTTAGATATAGTTTCTCTTGGAATTTCATGTCCAAAAATTCTAACTCTTCCATCGCGGATACTCCAATAAGCATAGAGCAATAAAACCATTACAGTTGTTACTTTCATACCCCCAGCTGTTCCACCTGGTGCACCACCAATAACCATAAACAATGATCCAAAAAATAAGCTTGCATCATGCAAATGTCCCATATCTAAGGTATTAAATCCTGCTGTGCGGTAATTAATAGCGATAAAATATGAGCTTAAAATTTTATCAAAAAATGAAAAATGTCCTATAGTTTGAGGATTTGAGTATTCAAAAGCAAAAATAATAAGCGTTGAAGAGAAAATAAGAAAAATACTTGCAACAACAACCATTTTTGTATGTAGGCTTAAATTTTGCAATTTTTTTCTTTGAAAAAAGTATAATTCAACCAAAACAAAATATCCAAGCCCTCCAATAATAATCAAAGAAGTGATAATAAGATTAATTGCTATATCATGTTTATAAGCTATAAATCCATGTTCAAATATAGTAAATCCAGAATTATTAAAAGCGCTAATAGAATGAAAAATTCCAAACCATAAAGCTTTCTTAAAATTCATTTCAAGGGCAAAACGCATGGTGAGAAGTATAGCACCTATCAATTCTATAGTAAAAATGAACAGCAAAACCTTTTTAAAAAATTTAAATAAACCATCCATTGATGGATAAAATAAAGACTCTTTTAGTAAATTTCTTGCACTAAAACCAACTTTTTTGCGTATGAGTATATAAACAAATAAACCTATACCCATATATCCCAAGCCTCCAATTTGCACCAAAGCTAAGATAATAATTTGTCCTGCTAAGGTAAAATCAACCGCAGTGTTCTTAACTACTAATCCTGTCATACTAACAGCAGATGTGCTTGTAAAAAAGGCATCTAAAAAATCAATAGGAGTTGTATGTGCCCAGCTTGAATGTAGCAATAAAGCCCCAAACAATGCAATAATAATATAACCAGCTAGTAAAATTTTAAAAGTTCGTCTATCTAGTCCAAATTGTTTCAAAAAATTTCCATTTGATAATGATCTAAAGCGGGTATTCTATCTTATTAAAACTTTAAGGGAAATAAAATTTTATTTTTGTATTTAAACTTAAATTAAAGAAAAAAAGATACAATTACATTTTTACTTTATCAAACATTGTGGTTGGATAGCTCAGTCGGTAGAGCAGCAGACTGAAAATCTGCGTGTCGGCAGTTCGATTCTGCCTCTAACCACCACTTTATCTTTCAAAAAATCACATCACATACTTTTTTTATATAAGATTGAAATATTTAAAGAACTAAAAGTTATTTTTTAAAGAAAGAGTCTATAGCTTATATGTAGAATGGTGGATTTAGCAGGACTCGAACCTGCGACCAACCGGTTATGAGCCGGTTGCTCTAACCAACTGAGCTATAAATCCGCCTAAGTTGAATTAAAAGATAAAATTATATCTTATTAATGCTTAAAAATATTTTATTTAGCCTTTATATCCGTCCAAAAATATCTAAAAGTGATTAAATGCTGTAAAATTCCAAAAAAAATCATAAAAATAGTAAAAGAACTTCCACCATAACTAAAAAAAGGCAAAGGGATCCCAACTACTGGTGCAAAACCTATAGTCATTGAAATATTTACTGCCGCATAAATAAAAATAAATAATGCAACACAATTAATAGCAACTCTAGCAAAATAATCATCTTTAAGTTTATAATTTAAACTAAGTAGATGAAAAATAAGTAAAATATAAAATATAATTAATGTCAATCCCCCAATAAATCCAAATCTTTCTATCATGTAAGCGAAAATAAAATCACTAGTTGAAATAGGTAAAAATTTAAAATGAGTTTGTGTAGCTTCATCTTGAGATTTTCCGGTTAAACCACCATTTCCAATAGCTATCATTGATTGGGCTACTTGATAACTTGGTTTTTCTGAAATAAAATCATGAATTCTTTGCTTTTGGTAGGGTTTTAAAAGATGTGTATAAATAATAGGAGAGCTAACACTTATAGCTATAACAATACTTAACCAAATTTTATAATGAACTCCCATGATAAAAAGCACTCCAAAACCAACAAGTAGTAAAACCATAGCACTTCCTAAATCAGGTTCTTTTGCAATTAGCAAAAAAGGCAAGATGATGTAAAAGCTAAGTTTGATGAATTGTTTAAGTTTGTATCCATTTTTTGGAGGAGGATTTTGATAAATAAGATAGGCAAGCATTAAAATAAAACTAGGTTTAAAAATTTCAGAAGGTTGTATAGTAAAGTGAGTAAAAGGAATTTCAAGCCATCTTTTAGCACCTAATTTTTCAATCCCAAAAATATCTACGCTTAGCAATAAAAAAATATTAATCCAATAAGCAACAGGAATAATCCAAATAAATTTCCTTATGGGGAAGAAGAAAAAAACTATAAAAGCAAACAATCCTACACAGGCATAAACAAACTGTTTTTCTGCTAAAAAAGGATTAGCCTCAAAGATCAAGAAAAATGAAATAAGAATTATGGGTAAAAATAAAATGGGTTGCATATAGTCAAAATGAGTTAAAATTCTTCTATCTAATCTAAACAAAATTTGCCTTCAGTTGGTAATATAAAGCTATAATTATAAACTAAAATTTTAAATTTATCAAAACCTCTAAGGAAAAAATGCAAACTTTTTTAGTAGATGAAAATTCAAGGCTTGATGTGTTTTTGGCTAAAAAATTAAACCAAAGTCGCAATCAAGTTGCTTTACTTATAGAAAGAGATTGTGTACAGGTTAATGATAAAATTCAAGATAAAAATTCATTTAAGCTTAAAAATGGTGATATTATTTCTATTGCAAGTTTAAAGCTTTGCGATGAGATAAAACCTCAGTTTGAAGTGGATTTTGATATTGATGTGTTATACGAAGATGAAGACTTACTTGTTTTAAATAAACCTTCAAATTTAGTCGTTCATGGAGCAAGTAGCGTTAAAAATGCCACTTTAGTGGATTGGTTAATAGAAAAAAAATATACTTTATCAAATTTAGGAGGAGAGATAAGAGCTGGTCTTGTTCATAGATTAGATAAAGATACAAGCGGAGCTATACTGATAGCGAAAAATAACTTCACCCATCAAAGATTAAGCGAACAGCTTGCAGATAAAAGCATGGGAAGAATTTACCTTGCGTTAATTGATTTGCCACTAAAAGAAGATAAAATTATAGTAGAAAAATTTTTAATGCGTTCGCCTTCTAATGCTATTAAAAAAATAGCCATAGATAAGGAAAATAAATTCAGTAAAAACGCAAAATCAGCTTTTATAAATGTAGTAAAAACTGAAAATTTAACTTTGATGGCTGCTAAGCTTTTTACAGGAAGAACTCATCAAATTAGAGCGCATTTGGCTAGTTTAAATCGCTATATTTTAGGCGATAGTTTGTATGGTTATAAGGGTAAGTATGATTGTAGGATAATGTTACATGCTTATTTTTTGTATTTTATCCATCCAAAAACCAAAGAGCAAATTTTTGTTAAAGCACCTTTGATGGAAGATTTTAAAAATATTATGTTTAAACAAATTAATTTAGGAGAGAATGATGAAAAGATTTCGCTTGAGTTTTTACTTGAGTTTTTTAACTCTTTTGCTTAGCGCTTGTAGTGTTTCGCAAATGAATTCGCTAGCTTCAAGTAAAGAGCCTGCTGTAAATGAAAGCTTGCCAAAGGTTGAAAGTTTAAAAAGTCTTAGTGATATGAGTAATATTGCTTTTGAATGGGAGCCTTTATATAATGAAAATATTAAAGGATTTTATTTGTATCGTTCTAGTGATGAAAATCCTGATTTTAAACTTGTAGGCACTATTAAAGATAAGTTTCAAACTCATTATGTAGATACTAAATTAGAGCCTGGTGCTAAGTATCGTTATATGATGAAAAGCTTTAATGAGCAAGGACAAATTTCAGAAGATGGCAAGGTTATAGAAGTGAGCACAGCTCCAAGACTTGAAGCTGTTCCTTTTGTTCAAGCTGTGACTAATTTGCCTAATCGTATTAAACTTATTTGGCGTCCGCATCCTGATTTTAGGGTTGATTCTTATATTATTGAAAGAACCAAAGGTGATGATAAAGAATTTAAAAAAATTGCAGAAGTAAAAAATCGTTTAAACGCTGAATACATCGATAGTGATTTAAAACCTAATGAAAATTCAAGTTATAGAATTATTGCTGTGAGTTTTAATGGGATAAAGAGTGAGCCAAGTCAAGTTGTAAGTTCTACAAGCAAGGCTTTACCTCCTCAAGTTGAGCATTTAAGTGCTAGTACAGATGGTTCTAATAAAATCATTTTAACTTGGGATGCTCCTACGTATGAAGATTTTTCTTATTATAAAGTTTATTCTACGAGCTCAAGTTTCCTTCCTTTTAGTGTTTTGGCAAAGACTGATAAAAATTCTTATGAGGATATAGTAGAAGGAGCAGGTAAAAGCAAGTATTATAAAGTAACAATGGTCGATAAAGATGGTCTTGAAAGTCCTATGCCAAAAGATGGTGTAGAAGGTAAAACTTTAGGCAACCCTTTGGCTCCTAGTATTATTTTGGCTCAAAGCACAAGCGAAGGGATAAATTTAGAATGGAGTGATAATGATACTAGAGCTGTTGAGTATGAAGTAAGACGCTATGGCGGGGAGCAAAATGCAGTTTTTAAAGGCATTAAAGAAAAGCGATTAAAAGATGTAAAAGCTTTGCCAGGCGTGGAATATAGTTATGAAGTTATTGCTATTGATTCAGCTGGGCTTCGTTCAGAACCTTCAAGCAAAGTTAAGGCAGCTCAGTAGTGCCAAATTTTAAAAGTAAAAAGATCAAAGAAATAAATCTGCCTTATAGTAAGGATGATGTTGAATTTCTTTGGCTTGCTAAGAATGATAATGTTGGTCTTATTTATACAAAGGTTCAAGAAGAGAGTTTTTTTCTGCAGATTAAAAAAGCACAAAATGGTTTTGTGATTAAAGGTGATAAACATACAAAACCTTCTAAAATAGGTTATTTGCAAAAGGCTTTAAAAATCTTTAAAGAAGGTTTTTGTGAGGATATTATCAATGAAGCTTTTGGACTTAAAAACAATGCTTTAATTGAAAAAACACCATTTATTGTTGATAATTTTGATGAGCTTTTATCTAGACTTCAAGGTAAAATTTATATAGAAATAGGCTTTGGATCAGGAAGACATTTGCTTTATCAAGCAAAAGAAAATCCAAATGTTTTAATTTTAGGGGTGGAAATTTACAATCCAGCTTTAACTCAAGTAGCTAAGCTTGCTAAAGCACAAAATGTAAATAATATTTTGCTAATCCAAAGTGATGCGAGATTGTTATTGAGTGTATTAAAATCAAAATCAGTTGAAAAGATTTTTTTACATTTTCCTGTTCCTTGGGACAAAAAGCCTCATAGGCGAGTTATTGGGAAAGATTTTTGCAAAGAATGTGCTAGGGTTTTAACCCAAAATGGTCGTTTTGAGCTTAGAACAGATAGTTTTGAGTATTTTAATTTTACTTTAGAACAATTTTTGACTTTTCCTGCTCCAAAATTTAGTCTTAGAAAAAATGAAAATTTAGAAATTTCAAGCAAATATGAAGATAGATGGAAAAAGCAAGAAAAAAATATATATGATCTTTGGGTGTGGAATTTTAACCAAGAGTGTAAAAACTATGAGTTAAATGAATTTAATCTCTCATCGGTTGAATTTTCTAAAGAGGATTTGAAAAAAATAGAGCAGAATTTTAAAAATATTACTATAAAAAAAGATGATTTTTTCTTGCATTTTGAAAGCATCTATAAACAAGATGAGAATTTGCTTTTAAAGGTTGCTTTTGGAGCTTTTAATAAGCCTGAACATTGTTATTTACATCTTGATAAAACGATTGATTTTGTTTTTAAAGAACCATTTAAAATTCAAGAAAATATTAAAGCGATAAATGAATTAAAAGAAATTTTAAAAGTTCAGTTTAAAATATAATTTTTCTTGAAAATTAAGCAAAAATAAAGCATAATTTAAAAATTTAAAAAGGGAAATTAAGGAAAAAGGATGCCTAATTTAATCCAAGCAAATAAACTTACTTTAGGTTATGATGAATTAGTTATTAAAGAAGCGAGTTTTGCTTTTAAGGATGATGATTTTGTTTTTATTACGGGTAAAAGTGGGAGTGGTAAGAGTACGCTTTTAAAGTCTTTTTATGGAGATTTAGAACCTATTTCTGGTAAGCTTGAAGTATGTGGATCTTTGATGAATAAAATTGGAAATTTAGAACTTTTAAAATTGCGTCAAAGAATAGGGATTATTTTTCAAGATTATAAACTTGTACAAGAATATAGTGTTGAAAAAAATGTTATGTTGCCTTTAATGATTAAAGGTTATAGCAAAAAAGTATGCCATGATCAAGCTGCTAAGCTTTTAAAGCATGTAAATTTAACTTTTAAAGCAGATAAATTGCCTAATCAACTTAGCGGTGGTGAGCAACAACGCGTCGCTATGGCTAGGGCTTTAGCTCATAATCCAAAGCTTTTGCTTTGCGATGAGCCAACGGGAAATTTGGACGAGTATTCTTCTGATATTATATGGACTCTTTTAAAATCTGCTAGAGAGCTTTTAGGAACTTGTGTTATAGTGGTAACACATAGAATTCCTAGTAATTTAAGAGTGGATTATCGTCGTTTTAATATAGAAAATGGAAAAATGAATGAAATTTTTTAAAACACATTTATCTTTAATTTTACCTTTACTTTTTATGATGTTTGCTTTTGAATTTATTTTGATTACAAATGCAACTTTAAAGCATTATGAAGAACTTGTTAATAAAGATTATAATATTATAGTTGTCAGCAAAACTGAACTTGATCAGAATGTAGTAAAAACAAAAGTACCATTTTTTGCTGGACTTGAATCTTTAGATCCTAAGGATTTAATCGATCGTTTGAAAAATGATGTTTCTGAAAAGAATTTGAAAGTTTTAAAAGATTCTCTGCCAAAATTTTATACTTTAAAATTAAATTCTTTACCCGATCAAAATGAACTAAATTCGATTAAAAATCAACTTTTAAATATTGTAGGTGTTAGTAAGGTTGAAACTTTTTCCAAAACCCATGATAAGATATACTCTTTGCTTATTTTGATGAAATTTGTTTTTTGGTTATTTTTGTTTATCATTATTTTACTTGCCTTTGTTTTGTTTTTAAAACAGATGAGAATTTGGCTTTATGAACATACCGATCGTATTGAAATTATGTGTTTATTTGGAGCTCCGTTTTGGTTTAGATCTTTTATGCTTTATAAGGTGGTTGTGGTTGATTGTTTTATTGCTTTTGTTATTTTACTTGCCTTTTTTACCCAAATTTTTGATCTTTCTATTATCCAAGAAAGTTTAAAGGCTGTAGATATTATTTTTCCACCTATTAATTTTATTTTACATTTGACTTTAATTTTTTTAGCTACTTTGTTTATTTGCTTGTTGTGTGTAAATACGGTTATGTTTAAGGTTAAAAGATGAGAAAAAATATTCTTATCTTTTTTTGTTTTTTTTTGTTTGTTGATATAAGTTTAGCAAACGCTATAAATGAAAAAACAAAAAGTTTAGAAGAAAATAAACGCATACAAGAACAGTTAAATAAAAAACTTGAAGATTTGGCTAGCGACATTTTAAATGGTGAAAAAAGTTTGAAAGATCTAAGTTTGCAAATTGAAAGCTTAAATTCACAAACTTCTAAGCTTGAAGCAAGTGCTAAGGCTCAAAATCAAGAGTTAAACACCCTTACAAGCCAAAATGAAGATTTGCTTAAAAGTAAATCAAATATGGAAGGTAAGCTTATATCTTTAATGGCCAAAGATTTTGCTTATGATTTACCTATCCCTCAAGGCTATATTGAAAGTGAAGAAAGTTTTATGGCTTTTGAAATTTTAGGAAGTTTAAACAAAGTTTTAAATGAAGAAATTTTTAAAATTTCTAAAGATTATGAGGGAGTAAGCAGGCTTATTGATGATAAACAAGCTCAGATTAATAAAATTAATGAAAGTCTTAAGGATTACAACGCTCAATTAGCCAAGCTTCAAAGTTTAAAACAAAAACAAATTAGCGAAATTAATAAACAAAAAACAGATCGAGCTATATATGCAAAAAAACTCGATGATTTGCAAGCTCAGCAAGAAGAGCTTAGAAAAACATTAAATCAATTAAAAATTATTAATAATAAAGAAGGTGCAAATTCAAACAAAAATGATACTAAAATAGTAAAAAATAATCAACAAATAAGGCAATTAGGTTCAAGCTATCAAGGAAGTTCAGTCAAGCGTTACACAGGAAAAAAAACCATAGCTCCATTGGATTCTTTTACTGTGAAGCAAAAATTTGGAAATTATGTTGATCCTGTTTACAATCTTAAAATTTTTAACGAGAATGTAGTTTTAAGAAGCAATAAAAGCGATGCAGTTGTTAAAAATGTGCTAGATGGAAAAATAGTTTTTGCCAAAGATACTAGTATGTTAGCTCGAGTTGTTATTGTTGAACATGATAATGGCATACATACAATATACGCACATTTAGATAAGATTGCTCCTAATATTAAAGTTGGTAAGAATATTAAAAAAGGTGCCGTAGTGGGTAGAATAAAAAATGATCTTACTTTTGAAGTAACTCAAAAAAATTTTCATATCAATCCTTTGGAACTCATTAGCTTAAATTAGCTAAATTTAATGGAATTTAAAATATAATTTCAAGTTAAATAAGGAGAAATAATGCAAGAGAGAAAAAGAGTTTTAGTAAAATTTTCAGGAGAGGCTTTAGCAGGTGAAAATGGCTTTGGTATAGAAAATTCTATTTTAAAATTCATAGCTTCAGAGATTAAAGAACTTATAAAAAATCAAATAGAAGTAGGCATAGTTATAGGCGGTGGTAATATTATTCGCGGAGTAAGTGCTGCTAAGGGCGGATTGATTAAAAGGACAAGTGGAGATCATATGGGAATGCTTGCTACGGTTATCAATGCTATTGCTATACAAGAAGCTTTAGAAAGCTCTGGACTTGAAGTTAGGGTTCAAAGCGCCATTCAGATGGAAGCATTTTGTGAAACTTATATTATGAGAAGAGCGCAAAGACACTTAGAAAAGGGTCGTGTTGTGGTTTTTGCCGCAGGTACTGGAAACCCTTATTTTACTACAGATACAACAGCTATTTTAAGAGCTGTGGAAATTGATGCAGATATGGTAATAAAAGCTACAAAAGTTAATGGAGTTTATGATAAAGATCCAAAACAATTTGATGATGCAGTATTTTTAAATACTTTAAGTTATGATGAGGCTATGCAAGATAATATTAAAGTGATGGATGATACAGCTATAGCTTTAGCTAAAGATAACAAACTTCCTATTGTGGTTTGTAATATGTTTGAAGAGGGTAATTTACTTAAAATCATACAAGGTGATACTAGCCTTTGTTCAATCGTTAAAAATAATTAAGGAGAAAATTATGGATAAAAGAATAGAAGAAGTAGCGGCAAAAGCTTTGGAAAAAATGGGTAATGATAGATATCGCCTTTCTTTAGTGGTAGCAAAAAGAGCGGAACAATTGGCAAATGGAGCAACCCCTTTGGTAGACTTTGATAAAAATAAAAATAAACTTGCAGATATAGCTTTATATGAAATTGCAGAAAATAAAATCACTTTAGAGGGTTTAGTTGAAACCAATCGATGAAGAATTATTGCTTGAACAATTAATCGATAATGTAAAAAATTGTAAAGATTTAGAAGCTGCTAAGGCTTTGCTTTTCGAAATTTGTGGCCATGATGCCATTCTTGAAAAAGCGGTAGATTACTGTATATTTTGCCATGAAGGGCAGTTTAGAAAAAGTGGAGAGCCTTATGCGGTACATCCTATTTTAGTGGCAACACTGGTTGGATTTTTAAGTGAAAATAAAAGCAATATTTTAGCTGCTTTATTGCATGATGTGATTGAAGATACAAACTGCACTGAAGAAGAACTTAGAGAGCAGTTTGGTTCTGAGGTTTTAAAACTTGTTTTAGGACTTACTAAAATTATAGAAATTAGAGAAGATAATCTCATTTCATCAAAATCTAAAAAAAGTTTAACTAAATCAGCCTTGACTTTCAGAAATATGCTTTTAGCAAGCATTGAAGATGTTGGGGTTTTGATTGTGAAGTTATGTGATAGGCTGCATAATATGCTTACTCTTGATATTCTAAGAGAAGATAAGCAAAAAAGAATCAGCGAAGAAACTTTAGTTGTATATGCTCCAATAGCCCATAGACTCGGTATTTCAAGCATAAAAAATTATTTGGAAGATCTTAGTTTTAAATATCTTATGCCAGATGAGTATAAGCTTATTGACAATTATATCAACTCCAATAATCAAGAAATGCAATTAGGTTTAAATGAATTTATTTCCAAAATCGAACTTTTATTTTTGAGCAATGGCTTTAGACAAGGTAGTTTTGAAATTCAAAAACGCATTAAACATAGCTATTCTATTTATCTTAAAATGCAAAGAAAAGGCATTGGTATTGAAGAAGTTCTTGATTTGCTTGGGGTAAGAATTTTGGTTGAAAAAGTAAGTGATTGTTATTTAGCTTTGGGAATTTTACATACACATTTTAACCCCTTGGTTTCGCGTTTTAAGGATTATATAGCCTTGCCTAAACAAAATGGTTATCAAACCATACATACCACACTTTTTGATGCTAAAAGTATTATAGAAGCACAAATTCGAACTTTTGATATGCATAAAATTGCGGAATTTGGTATAGCAGCGCATTGGAAATATAAAGAAGATGGCAGTGTGGTTGCGCCTCGTCTTGATTGGCTTACAGATATTTCAATGCAAAGTATAAACAATCTTGAAAATGCAGAAGATTATAATGCTATTGAGCTTTATGAATATGCTAAAGATAGTCTTTATGTTGAAGATGTCGCAGTTTATTCTCCTAAGGGAGAAATTTTCACTTTGCCTCGTGGTGCAACGGTTCTTGATTTTGCCTATGAAGTGCATACCAAAGTAGGGCTTCATGCAAAAAGTGCTTATGTAAATCGTATTAAAGTACCTTTGTTAACCGAGCTTAAAAATGGCGATATTGTGCGAGTGGTTACTAGTAATGATAAATTTTATCGCTGTTCTTGGATAGATAGTGTTAAAACAGGAAAAGCAAAAGCAAGTATAAGGGAATTTTGTAAGCAAAAAATCAGAGAGATTAATCTAGCAAGTTCTATTAATATGTTAAGTTTTATTTTTGGAGTTGATAAAAACAGAATTGAAACTTGGATAGAAAAAGAAAATTTAGCCAGACGTATTAGACAAGTAGCAACAGATAGTGCTTATTTAAAAGATATAGTTAATGGTCTTAAAAAATACGCCAAGAAGTCATATTGGTTTGATAAATATGAGATTAAAGAACAAAAAATAGGAAATTTTACTCTATATTGCAACCATAAAATCGCTAATGTGGATTTTGATTTTTGTTGCCATCCAAAAAGAGGTGATGCTGTTTTAGCTTTTGTTAAAGGTGGTAACGCTATTGTCCATCATAAGCTTTGCGATAGAGCTGATAAAATGATAGATAATAATCAAGATATGGTATTTATAAAATGGGATTCTAACATCCCTAAATCTTATAAATTGATTTTTTCTTTGGAAAATAAAAAAGGTGTTTTAGCGGAATTTTTGGCATTTTTAGCTAAAATGCAGATAAATTTATTAACAATTAATTTATCAAGTGATTTAAATTCGGCGGTAGATTATTTTGAGATTACAATGGAAATTCCTGATAATATCAACCCAGATAGTGTCAAGGATAGGTTAAAATCTCGTTGTAAAATTTTAGATTTTACATCTTTAAATGATGCTTATAAAGAAGGTTAAAAAGGTTTATTATGGATATAAAAAAAATATTAGCAGAAGTTAAGCGTGGCTGTGCAGAGCTTATTGATGAAGAAAGAATAGAAAATTTAATTAAAAATTATTATGAAAAGGGTGAAAATTTCTTCATAAAGGCAGGGTTTGATCCTACAGCACCTGATTTACATTTAGGTCATAGCGTGGTTTTAACAAAAATGGCTTTTTTGCAAAAACATGGAGCTATTGTGCAATTTTTGATTGGGGATTTTACAGGACAAATTGGCGATCCAAGTGGAAAAAGTGCAACGCGTAAAAAGCTGGATAAAGAGCAAGTTTTAATCAATGCTAAAACTTATGAAACGCAGGTTTTTAAGGTTTTGGATAAAGAAAAAACACAGATTAAGTTTAATTCTACTTGGCTTAATGAACTTGGAGCTGCGGGTATAGTAGAGCTTACTTCAACTTTTAGTGTAGCTAGAATGCTTGAGCGTGACGATTTTACCAAGAGATTTAAAGAGCAAAGCCCTATTTCGATTTGCGAGTTTTTGTATCCTTTACTTCAAGGATATGATAGCGTGGCTTTAAAAAGCGATATTGAAATGGGCGGAACGGATCAAAAATTTAATCTTTTAATGGGAAGACAGCTTCAAAGGGTTTATAATATAGGAAAAGAACAAGCTGTGATTATGATGCCTTTACTCGAAGGTTTAGATGGTGTAAACAAAATGAGTAAGAGTTTAAATAATTACATTGGTGTTACAGAAAAAGCTAATGATATGTATGCTAAAATTTTAAGTATTAGTGATGAATTGATGTTTAGATATTATGAACTTTTAAGTCAAAAAAGTCTAGAAGAAATCGCGCAAATAAAAAAAGATATAGAACAAGGCAATTTACATCCTAAAAAAGCTAAAGAAAATTTAGCTTTAGAGATTACGGAGCGTTTTCACTCCAAAGAAGAGGCTAATAATGCTAAGTCTGAATTTGATAGGATTCATTCTCAAAATGCTTTACCAAGTGATATGGCTGAGTTTGAAATACAAGGAAAAATTTGGCTTGCTAAGGCTTTGGTTGAATGTGGTTTGGAAAGTTCTACTTCTGCGGCAAGAAGAAGCATCAGTGCTAATGCAGTAAGTGTAAATTCTCAAAAAGTTAGCGACGAGCAAATGCATTTAGAACAAGGAGAATACATCTTACAAATAGGTAAAAGAAAATTTGCAAAATTAAAGGTAAAAGAATGAATTTACAACCCTTACAAATAGGAAAACATACTATAAAATATCCCATTTTTCAAGGGGGAATGGGACTAGGCATAAGCTGGGATAGATTAGCTTCTGCAGTTTCTTTAAATGGTGGACTTGGGATCATTTCTTCTGTGGGAACAGGATATTATGAAGAAAGAAAGTATGCAAGTAAAGAATTAAATGCTAAGCCTTATGGAAGTGAAAATTTTTACTCACGCAAGGGTTTGCAAGCTTTGATTAATAATGCAAGAAAAGTTTGTGGCGATGCACCTTTAGGGTGTAATATCTTATGTGCAAGTAATGATTATGCAAGAATAGCACGCGATGCTTGTGAAGTTGGTTTTAATGTGATTGTTTCAGGTGCTGGACTTCCCACAAATTTACCTGAATTTACTGCAGATTTTCCTGATGTGGCTTTAGTGCCTATCATTTCATCTGCAAAGGCTTTAAAAATTATTTGCAAAAGATGGCAAAGCCGTTACAATCGCTTGCCTGATGCAGTGGTTTTAGAAGGGCCAAAAAGTGGAGGTCATCAAGGTTTTACTTATGAGCAGTGCTTAGATCCAAATTATCAGCTAGAAAAATTAATCGCTCCTGTGGTAGAAGAGGCTAAAAATTGGGGGTCTTTTCCTGTGATTGCTGCAGGTGGAATTTGGGATAAAAAAGATATAGAAAACGCTATTTCTTTAGGGGCTAGTGGTGTTCAAATGGGAACGCGTTTCATAGGAACTTTTGAATGTGATGCAAGCGAAGAATTTAAAAGCGTTTTACTAGCTTCTAAAGAAGAAGATATAGAGCTTATTAAATCTCCTGTGGGCTATCCTGCTCGTGGAGTTAGAACCAATCTTTTAAATTTGGTAGATAAAAGAATGGGTCCAAAGATTAATTGTATAAGCAATTGTGTAGCGCCTTGTGGACGTGGAAAAGAGGCAACTAAAGTAGGGTATTGTATAGCAGATAGGCTTTTTGATGCGTGGTCAGGTAAAAAAGAAACAGGGCTTTTCTTTACAGGTGCAAATGGATATCGTTTAGATAAGCTTATCAGTGTTAAAGAACTTATGGAAAAATTGGTTAATGGTGAATAATGGCTAAAATTTTTGTATTTTTAGTATTTGTTTTCACAACTCTTTTTGGAGCCTATGAAAATGAACTTGCAAATTTCGATAAAAATTTTATCGGTTCTAAAAGTGAAGTACAAGTAAAATTTCACCATCAGCTCAAAAGCCTTTATATACAAAGTGTTATTAATGAAGATGAAAAAACTAAAATTGAAATTTTAAAAAGATTGATCATCAGTTCAAATACTTTAAATTTAGATGACAAGTCATATGCTAATGAGTTAAAAGAAAGTGGTATAAGTGAAGCAAGTATTAATGCTTTAAGAAAGGCTGTTATTAAAGATATTAAGGTTCAAAATATTTCTCAAGATACTGAAAAATCAACTTTTGAACCTATAAAAACAGTTCAAAAAAATGAAAAAAAATCATCTAACGAACAAATAAAAAATACAGAAAAAACAAATTCTAAAACTTCGCAAGCACCAAAGAGTAGTATCGTTTCTAAAGCAAAAAGCGATGATAAAATTTATGTTTTAAAGTCAAGTAAAACAAACCAAGGTGTAGAGTTTGAACTAAATGCAGATTTGGATAAGGATCAATTAAAAAGTTTTGCTTTAGACGAAAAAGGAAACTATCGTTTTATTAGTGATTTTGAGGGGGTTTTAGAAGGGGGTAAAAAAGAGTTTAAATTTGATGACTATCGTTTAGTGATTTCACAATTTAATCCCAAAACCATACGCATAGTGGTTTATGCTAAAGAAAAAATTCCTATTGATATATCTTTTAAAGAAGAAAAATTAATTTTTTCAAAAGAAACTACTAGCCAAAAAAAGACTGAGCAAGTTAGTAAAATTTCAGAGAAAAAGCAAGATCAAAAAACAGAAATTAAAACCAAAGCTTTAGAAACAAAAAAACAAGATAAAAAAACCAATAACGAAAAAGAAAATCAAGAGCCTTTATATGTTTTAGATGTGGATAAAATTTCTAATGCTGTGGTGTTAAATTTAAGCGATGATTTAGATGAAAAAGAAATAGCAGTATTTGATACCAAAGATCAAAAATTCCGATATGTTGTAAGTTTTAAGGGTGTGTTAGAAGGTAATAGAAAAAGCTTTACTTTTGGACAAAATGTGATTACAGTTACTCAATACAATCCAAAAACTGTTCGTGTGGTTTTGAGTGCTCCTAAAGAATTTAAACTCTTAAAGGAGTTGGATAATAAAAATCTCACTTTAGGTTTTTATGCACAAACTACAAATCAAAATGTAAACAAAAAAGCAACTCAAAGTTCTAGTAAAACTTTAAATACAAATTACAAATCAGGAAAGCTTGTGGTTATCGATGCGGGGCATGGTGGAAAAGATAGCGGTGCCTTAAGTGATAAAAAAGGAAGCTTAAAAGAAAAAGATATAGTTTTAAGCACGGCTTTAAAACTTGGAAATGAACTTAAAAAACGCGGTTATAAAGTGCTTTATACTAGAAGTTCGGATAAATTTATCAATCTTCGTGATAGAACTAAATATGCCAATGATAAAAGAGCGGATTTGTTTATTTCTATACATGCTAATGCAGCACCAAATGCCACAAAAGCCAAAAGTAGTGAAGGCGTGGAAACTTTCTTTTTAAGTCCTGCAAGAAGTGAAAGAAGTAAAAAGGCAGCAGAAAAAGAAAATCAAGGGGATTTTGAAGAGATTAATTATTTCTCAAGACAAAGTATTTTAAATTTCTTAAATCGTGAAAAAATCGTTGCTTCAAATAAACTAGCCATTGATGTACAAAAAAATATACTCACTCAAACACGCAAAAAGTATAAAATTGTAGATGGCGGTGTAAGAGAAGCACCTTTTTGGGTTTTAGTAGGTGCGCAAATGCCTGCAATTTTGATTGAAATTGGCTATATTACACATCCAAATGAAGGCAAAAGAATCGCCAATAAAGCTTTTCAAGATTTATTGGTTAAGGGTATTGCCGATGGAGTTGAGAGTTATTTTTATAATAACCGATGAAAAAAGCTAAGCTAATTTTTAAGGATAATACTCCTTTTTCTTTGGATTTTGATGATTTTTATTTTAATTCCGAAGATGGCTTAAATGAAAGCAAATTTGTTTACACTCATTCTTTTGAATGGAAAAATCAAGAAAATTTCATTATCGCAGAGAGTGGTTTTGGTATAGGTTTAAATTTTTTTCTTACCTTGAAACGCTTTTTAGAAACCACTCCTTCTAAGCGTCCTAAAAAACTTTTTTATATCAGTATAGAAGCTTTTTATATCGAAAAAGAACAATTAAGAGAAATTTATCAAAAACTAGGATTTTATGAAGAGTTTAAAGGGCTTTTAGAACAATTTTTAAAATTTTATCCTAAGGCTAAAGAAGGAATTTATCGTTTTTATTTTGAAGATTGTTTTTTAGATCTTGTTTTTGAAGATATAGCTGTTTTAAAAGAATTGGATTTTAAAGCTGATGTTTGGTATTTAGATGGATTTTCTCCAAATAAAAACTCGCAAATGTTTGATGAAAATTTAATCTTTGAAGTGGCAAGGCTTTCTAAAAAAAATACACAAATTTGCACCTTTTCTTCGGCAAGTTTTTTGCAAAAAAATTTAAAAAAATATGGCTTTAGAGTAGAAAAAACCAAAGGTTTTAGAAAAAGAGAAATGATTAAAGCTTATTTGGAAAATAAGCTTGAGTTTAAAGACAAAGAAGCGTATTTTTCAAGAACATTTTCATCTTTAAAAAATAAAAAAGTAGCTATTATTGGTGCAGGTATATCAAGCGCTGTTTTAGCTTATGAGCTTAGTTTAAGAGGTTTTGAAATAGATATTTTTGAAAAACATTTAGAATTAGGCAAGGGTGCAAGTGGAAATGAAAGTGGAATTTTAAGCTCTTTAATCTTAAAGCCTAAGGTAAATTTAGGGGAGTTTTCAGAGCTTTCTTTTATAGAGGCAAGTCGTTTTTATAGACAAATTTTAGATTTAGAATTTAAGGGTGTGGTGGAGTTTGCACATAATGATTTAATGCAAGAAAGATTTGACACGCAAAGAGAAAATGTTTTGTTTAAAATTTCAAAAAATCAAGCTTTTTTAGAAGAGGGTGGAGTGATTTTTCCAAAAAAATTGGTTAAAAATCTTTTTGAAAAAAGCAAAGCTTGTATATATTTTAATCATGAATTTCAAGCTTATAAATTTGAAAATGGGTGTTTCAGTTTAAAATTTAAAAATGATGTTGTTAAAAGTGATTATGCGGTTTTGATTTATGCCATGGGTGCAGATGCAAAAGACTTTGTTTTTTATGATGAGATGAAATTAAGCAAAGTAAGAGGTCAAGTTACACATCTAAAACCTTTTTTAGATACCCCATTTCCTTTATCTTCTAAGGCTTATATTTGCCCTGTAAAAGATGATTTGCAAGTAATTGGTGCAAGTTATGATAGGCTTAATGCAAGTTTAGAATCAAAAGAAGAAGATGATAAACAAAATATAGAAAATATAGCCGATTTTATGGATAAAAATACAAAATTAGAAATCATAGGTTCTAAAGTAGGTTTTAGATCTTATTCGAGTGATCGCTTTATGATAGTTGGAAATGCTTATGATGAAGCGTTTTATAAAGAAGAATATAAAGCTTTATTATGGACAAAAAATAAGGAGCAAAAACCAGCTAAAATGTCTTGTAATTTGTATTTTAATTTTGCTCATGGGTCAAGGGGTTTTAGTACAAGTGTTTTAGCGGCAAGGTATTTGTGTGCATTGATAAATAATGAACCCTTGTGTTTAGAAAAAAAATACATCCACGCTATTCACCCTGCAAGATTTTTGATTCGCAAACTTAAAAAAGGCTTATGATTAAGCTTTAATTAAGAGTGATGCTAATATTTGCTTATGATAGTAAGTTTTTAACTTTATTTTAACTTCCTTTATTTTATTATTATAGAGAATAAATTTCATGTTACAAAGGAAATATAATGATTGATTATCATCAAATAGAGTCGCGTTTATCGACTCTTGAAAAGCTTCCTTCTTTGAAAGACAATGATAGTATTACAAAAGCATTAGAAAAGTCAGGTTTTTCTAGAAGGGATTTTATGAAATGGGCAGGTGCTATGACGGCATTTTTGGCTTTGCCAGCGAGTTTTACTCCTATGGTGGCAAAAGCTGCTGAGCTTGCTGATAGGCTTCCTGTTGTGTGGCTTCATATGGCTGAGTGTACAGGCTGTAGTGAGAGTTTGTTAAGAAGTGATACTCCAACGATTGATAGTTTGATTTTTGATTATATTTCTTTAGAATATCACGAAACAGTGATGGCTGCAGCAGGTTGGCAAGCTGAAGAAAATTTAGAAAGTGCCATTCAAAAACATAAAAATAAATATATTTTAATGGTTGAAGGCGGTATCCCTATGGGTGATACGGAGCATTTTTTAACCATAGGTGCACATGGAAAAACAGGCTATGAGCTTTCAAAAATGGCAAGTGAAAATGCTTTGGCGATTTTTGCTATAGGAACCTGTTCTAGCTTTGGAGGAATCCAAGCCGCAAGACCAAATCCTAGCAACGCGCAGCCTTTAAGCAAAGTAACAAGTAAAACTGTGATCAATGTTCCAGGCTGTCCTCCAAGTGAAAAAAATATAGTGGGTAATATACTTCATTATTTATTATTTGGTGAGTTACCAGCACTTGATGTGTATAATAGACCAAAATGGGCTTATGGTTTAAGAATTCATGATCTTTGTGAAAGACGCGGACATTTTGATGCGGGTGAATTTGTACATGCTTTTGGAGATGAAGGAGCAAAACAAGGTTTTTGTCTTTATAAAGTAGGTTGTAAAGGACCTTATACTTTTAATAACTGCTCAAGAGAGAGATTTAACCAGCACACTTCTTGGCCTATTCAAGCAGGGCATGGTTGTATAGGTTGTTCTGAGCCTAATTTTTGGGATACTATGGGACCTTTTGAAGAGCCTATGGCTAGTCGTAAATTTGATACTGTTTTTGGTTTGGGTGCGGATAGTGTTTCAGATAAAATTGGTATAGGTGTGCTTACACTCACAGGCGTTGCTATAGCAGCACACGCAGTTATATCTTCCATGCAAAAAGATAAGGAATAAAAATGAGTCAAAAAATAATCGTAGATCCTATTACAAGAATTGAAGGGCATTTAAGAGTTGAAGTTGTTGTTGATGATAACAATGTGGTAAAAGAAGCTTATGCAGGCTCTACTTTGTGGCGTGGTATTGAAACCATAGTAAAAGGGCGTGATCCAAGAGATGCGGGTTTTATGACGCAAAGAATTTGCGGAGTTTGTACTTTTTCACATTATAAAGCAGGTATAGTTGCTGTTGAAAATGCTTTAGGTATTACTCCGCCTTTAAATGCGCTTTTAACAAGAACTTTAATGAATGCGGCTTTATTTTTACACGATCATATTGTGCATTTTTATCAACTTCATGGGCTTGATTGGGCTGATGTGGTAAGTGCTTTAAGTGCTGATGTTAAAAAAGCAAGTGATGAAGCTTTTAAATACACTCCAAATCCTTATGCAACAGGTGCAGATAAACTTCTTGAAGTGCAACAAAGACTGAAAACTTTTGTAGATAAAGGAAATTTAGGACCTTTTGCTAATGCGTACTATGGTCATCCAACTTATCGTTTAAGTCCTGAGCAAAATTTAATCGTTCTTTCTCACTATCTAGAATGTTTAAGAATTCAAAGAATCATTGCTCAATGTATGGCGATTTTTGGAGCTAAAAATCCACATCCACAAAGCTTAACCGTTGGTGGTGTAACTTGCGTTATGGATTTACTCGATCCTGCAAGAATGGGTGAATATATGGTTAAATTCCAAGAAGTGCAAGACTTTGTTAATCGTGCGTATTATCCTGATCTTGTGATGGCAGGAAAAGCTTATGCACATGAAGCAAGTGTTTTAAATGATATAGGGGTAAATAATCTTTATACCTTTAAAGAATTCCAAATCGGAAGAGATGAATGGCTTTTTGAAAGTGGTATTATTAAAAATGGAGATTTAAGCAAGGTTTATGAAGTAGAAGAAGATAAGATTACTGAAGAGGCAACTCATTCTTGGTATGCAGACAATGAACCTTTACATCCTTATGATGGCAAAACAAATCCAAATTATACAGGACTTGTAGATGGAGAAAGCGTAGATCATCATGGAAATAATGTCCATTCTAAAGTGTTTGATACTAAGGGTAAATATAGCTGGATTAAAGCTCCACGCTATGAAGGAAATCCTATGCAAGTAGGACCTTTAGCAAATATCGTTGTAAATTATGCTAAAGGTAATCAAAATGTTGTTCCTGTGGTAGATGAGTTCTTAAAAGAAACAGGACTTCCTTTAAATGCTGTATTTAGCACACTTGGAAGAACAGCTGCTCGTTGTATTGAAGCAAAAATCGTTGCAAATAATGCTTTAAAAGCGTTTAATAATTTAGTTGAAAATTTAAAAGTAGACCAGAGTACTTGTGCTCCTTATGTGATCGATAATTCTAAAGAATACAAAGGACGCTATATGGGGCATGTGCCACGCGGAACATTAAGCCATTGGTGTAGAATTAAAAATGGTGTTATTGAAAATTGGCAAGCTGTGGTGCCTTCTACTTGGAATGCAAGTCCAAAAGACGCAAATGGCGTAGGTGGAAGTTATGAGCAATGTTTGATAGGACTTAAAATCGCTGATGTAAAACAACCACTTGAAATCATTAGAAAAATTCACTCTTATGATCCTTGTATTGCTTGTGCGGTGCATGTAATGGATACTAAGGGCAATAATCTAAGTGAATATAAAGTGAATGTCAATTTATAAGGAGGCTTTCATGCAAAACAAAGAAGAAAAATTGCAAAGAAAAGCTGAATATGAATTTAGCATAGGTTTGCGTTTAACGCACTGGGTAAGAGCTATTGCTATAGTGATTCTTATTGGCACAGGGTATTATCTTTCCTATGTGTTCCAAAGCCCTATTAGTAACGGTGAACCCGTAAATTTTATGCAAGCAAAATACCGCTTAGTACATCAAGCGGTGGGTTTTGTTTTAATCGCTTGTATTATTTTTAAAGTATATTTGTTTTTCTGCGATAAGGTAAGCGCAAAAGAACGCAGAAGTGTATGGGATATCTTTAATATCAAATTATGGATAGAACAAGTAAAATTTTACATTTTCTTAGGAAAACACCCGCATTTAAAAGGGGTTTATAATCCTTTGCAATTTGTAACTTATTTTTTCTTTTATCTTGTGATGTTAGGTATCATTCTTACAGGGCTTATTCTTTATACTCATACTTATCATGAGGGCTTAGGTGGGCTTTTATACCATATTTTAAGACCGCTTGAAGCTGCAATGGGCGGCTTGGCTGATGTAAGAACTTATCATAGAATTTTGATGTGGGTGATTATGATTTTTGTACCAGTACATATTTACATGGCGATTTTTAACGCAGTAAAAGGTAAAGATGGTGCTATGGATGCTATTATTAGCGGATATAAATATATAAAAGAAGAAAAGCATTGAAATTCTTAGTCCTTGGAATAGGCAATATCATGTTTGCAGATGAAGGCTTAGGCGTTCATCTTTGCAAACAACTTGAAAAAAACTACAAATTCGCTCATTCTGAATTTACTTTAGATTTTGTTGATGGTGGAACTTTGGCTTTGCAGCTTAGCTATATCATCGCTAGGTACGATAGACTTATCGTTTTAGACTGTATAGAAGCGCAAGGTGCGAGTATAGGAGATGTATTTTTCTTTCCTTATGATGCTATGCCTAATAAAATCAGCTGGAGTGGAAGTGCTCATGAAATAGAAATGCTTCAAACCTTACAATACATGGAACTTGCAGGAGATTTGCCTAAAACACACATCTTAGCTTGTGTGCCAAAGCGTATTGAAGCAATGAGTTTTAAGCTCTCAGATGAGCTTATACAAGGAGCTAAAATCATGGAAAAAACTTTACTTGATTTTTTAAGTAAGGAAGGTTTTACTTATGAAAAGATTGCGGATTTTTCTTTGCAAGAATTAGCTGATATTTCTTATAAAAATTACTAAATTTTTGTTCTAAAATTCATAGCTTTATTTAAAGAGATTAAATCCACATTTTCTAAATTCACACCACTTGGAATTCCTTGAGCGATTTTACTAAAAGTTAGGTTTAAGCCTTTAAATTTATCCTCTATAAAAAAGATAGTTGCATCAGAATTAATGCTATGTGTCAATGCAAAAATGAGCTCAGAGATATTTAGCTTAAGTATGATTTGCTTTAGTTTTTCGAGTTTTTCTTCATTTAACTCATCTAAAACAAAATATACCCCATTGTAACTTTGACTCTCTTCGAGTGTTAGTATATCTTTTGGGCTTTCAACTATACATAAAATGTTTTTATTTCTTTCTTCATCGCTACAAATTTCGCAAAGCTCATTTTCACTTAAAGCACCGCATTGCTCACAAGGTTTTATAAAGCGGATAGCATTTTCTATATTGTGTGCGAGTTTCATACCATCGATTTGATTATTTATGCAAAGGTGATAAGCAAGCCTTATGGCGGTTTTTTTTCCTATGGTAGGTAAATTTGCAAAACTTTCAACAAGTTCATTGAATTTTTCTAGGCCTTTTACCATTATTTTTCTTTATCTCCAAAGAAAATTTTAAAGCAATGTTTTCCATCATCATAAAAATAAATCAAATCAAAATTATGCAGTTTACATACCTCTGAAACTATATAAAGTCCTAGTCCCATACCTTTGACTTGATTGTGTTTTTCTCTTGTAAAAGCTTCAAGATAATGCTCTATAGGCTCTGCTAAAGGTTTGCCTGGATTTTTAATGGTAAAACATTCTTTACAACAAAAAAGCTCACAAGTGCCATTATTTGAGTATTTTAAGGCATTATCGATAAGATTTTTTAAAATTACAGAGAAAATTTCCATATCAACATTGATTAAAGCATCATATCTTATATCGACTTTTACAACTTTATTAAAATCATCTATCATAAGGTGTTCTTTAGCTTCTTCAAGTATAGCGCTAAAACGACTAGGTTTAAAGTGTAAGTTGTAGTTTTTTGAAAATAAATTTTCGATTTTGGCAAATTCATTGATCAAAGAATCCATGCGTAAAAATATAGCGATAAGTCTTTCTTTTTGTCTGTCTTCTTTGATCATTTCAGAAATGATTCTCCCTTTTCCTATAGGGGTTTTTAACTCATGCATGATTGTTCTTAGGAAAAGTTGTCTTGATTGGATTAATTCTTGGTTTTTCTTAAAAGCTTTTTGAAATTCAAAGGCGATCTTGCCTACTTCATCTTCTTGATAGTCTAGAAAATCAGGTTGTTCCCCATTTGCAACTTCGGCAACTTGTCTTCTTAATTTTTTTAAAGGTTCTAAGGATTTTAATACAGAAAAATACATAAAAACAACCAACAAAGAAAAAGAGAAAAATCCTATCAATAAAAGATTATAAACCCTATCACTAGTATTTTCTTCATACAAGCCATCAAAATCTTTACATTGAACATCAAAATAAAGATTGCTATGATATTTTAAAGAAGAAAGAGTACAAAGCTCTCCGCCTGCTTTAAAAAGTGATTGTCCATTATTTCTTATAGCTTTTACAAGATTGGGATTTTGTATAGCGTTAAAACCGCTGTTTCCAAGATAAGCTCCTATTTCAACACCTGAAGTATTTTCATAGGAGATGAGTAAATTTTTTATAAGATTTTCTTGTTTTAAACTTTCTTCTTCATTATAGGCATTCCCTTCTATTTTTAAAAGAACGATAAAAAGCACACAAACCAAGAAAAAAGTAACAACAAATAAAATAATCAGTTTGGTATGAATAGAATAATTTTTTGTCATCCTATCAGTTTATATCCTATACCTCTAACAGAAAAAATATGTTTTGGAGATTTTGAACTATCTCCTATTTTTACCCTTAAGCGACCGATGATAACATCAAGGCTTTTAGAATCTTTATCTTTTAGATTTTTACAGCGACTTACAAGCTGTTCTCTTGAAACACTATATCCGTGTTGTTGGATAAGGTATTCTAAAATTTCAAATTCAGCAGGAGTAAGTGTTAAAACCTTATCTTCATAGGTGATCTCATGTCTTCTTTCATCAATTTTGAAAGCAGAGTTAATATTTTCATTATTAGTGTGTTCAACTCTTTTTGTGCGACGAATAAGACTCATAATCCTTGCATACATTTCTTTTGGATCGTAAGGCTTTGGTAGATAATCATCAGCACCGATTTGAAGCCCCACAACTTTATCGCTTAAGTCACCTCTAGCCGATGAGATGATAATAGGAATATTGCTTTTTTGTCGGATTTCTCTACAAACTTCAAGACCATCAATTCCAGGTAAAGTTAAATCTAAAATCAGACAATCATAGCCTTGAATACCCACATTTAAAGCACTTTTAGGATTTTCAAAATTTGTGATTTTAATATTAAATTGCGCTAAATATTCAGATAATAATTGTGCAAAGTCAGGATCATCTTCTATCATCAACACATTAATCATTCTAGTGTCCTTGTAAATTTTTATGTAGTCTTTAAAATCTTTACATAATTTTATTTAAAATTTGATAAATTATTGATTTTATTTTTGCTAAAATTATATTTTTGAATTTTTAAAATTAAAATTCTAGTAAAATTTTAAATTTTTTAAAGGAATAATGTGGAAATAAGTTATTATGAAATTCTTGAAATCACGCAAAATGCTGATAAAGAAACCATAAAAAAAGCCTATAGAAAAATGGCTTTAAAATATCATCCTGATAGAAATCAAGGTGATAAAGAAGCAGAAGATAAATTCAAGCTTGTTAATGAAGCCTATGAGGTTTTAAGCAATGATGAAAAGCGAGCTATTTATGATAGATACGGAAAAGATGCTTTAAAAGGCGGTGGATTTGGTTCTAGTAGCTCAGGTTTTGGTGGTTTTGAGGATTTAGGAGATATATTTTCTAGTTTTTTTGGAGAAGGCTTTGGCTCATCGCGTCGTAGAAAAAGTTCAAATGATGAGAAAATCCCTTCAGATTTTATCGTTAATTTAAAATTAAGTTTTAAAGAAGCGGTTTTTGGTTGTAAGAAAAATATAGACTTTACTTATAAATGCTCTTGTAAAACTTGTAATGGAACAGGGGCTAAAGATGGAAAGCTTCAAACTTGTCCAAAGTGTCAAGGTAGAGGACAGGTTGGGGTTTCTCAAGGTTTTATCACTTTTGCACAAACTTGCCCTGATTGTCAAGGAATTGGAGAAAAGGCTAGTGAAAAATGTAGCGATTGTAAAGGTTTGGGTTATAATGAAAGCAAAGATAGTGTCGAGCTTAATATCCCAGAAGGTGTGGATACAGGTATGAAACTTCGTGTCAATGCTAAAGGCAATATCTTAAAAAATGGCACTAGAGGGGATATGTATGTTAAGATCATCGCTGCTGAAGACGATACTTTTATAAGAGATGATGATGATATATATATAGAATTTCCAGTGTTTTTTACCCAGGCTATCTTAGGACAAAGTATAAAAGTCCCTACCATACGCGGTGAAGCGACTTTAAATTTACCAAAGGGTGCTAAAGATGGACAAAGATTTGTTCTTGAAAAAGAAGGGGTAAAAGATGTTCATAGTTCTCGCATAGGAAATCAAATCGTTCAAATTTCTATCAAATTTCCAACTTCTTTAAACGATGAACAAAAAGAACTTTTAGAAAAACTAAGTGAAAGTTTTGGTATCAAAGATGGTATGCATCAAGAGCAAAAAGGACTTTTTGAAAAAATCGCTAATTGGTTTAAGTCTTAATTTTCCTAAAGCTTTTTAGCTTGGGAAAATTTTTTATATAAATTTAAGTTTTAAAAATCAGACATAAAAAAAGGCGGAGCAAAACCCCGCCTTGAAGTTAGACCTGAAAGCTTCTTAGAATTTGTAAAGAGCTTGAAGTCTTACAGTGCTATGATCAGCACTTTCATTAGTGTTTACACCTTGATCTAGGTTCACATAAGAATAGAATGCTGAGAAGTTAAGTTTTGGAGAGTATTTGTAATCTACTCTTGCAACAGCTTCAAGTTTTTTACCACCACCTAAATGACTAGCAGCTTCTGTTTTTGTTCCACCGTATACAAAATCAGCACCAACGCGAACTGTTTCGTTGAAAGTATATCCACCAGTCACATAACCGAAGATATTTCTACCAGTATCACCATTTAGTCTTGAACCAGTAGTATAGAAAATTTCCTCACCTGCAAGTAAAGAGCCAAGATTACCTTGATCTTCGATTACAACTGTAGAAGCTTTTTCTTTATCACCGTAGTATAAACCACCAAGGCTAGCATCCCAACCATTTACTTCAATACCACCTTTTAATGCAAAGAAATTACCATTAGTATGTGTGGTATCATCAAGTTCGCTGTCAATACTATTTCCTAAGTAAGCACCTTCAATTGTCCAATTGATTCCATCAAAGATAGTTGTACTATAAGCTGCATCTACAGCATAGAAGAATGCTACTTGATCCCAATAAGCTAACCATAATTGTGGGTTGAATTGTCCACCAGCAAGATCATAAGAACCTACAGCAGCAGCACCATAAAGATTTCCTACTGAATCTACTTTAAAAGGAGCTTGATTTGATGTTGTTGAAATATTACTACGTCCTAATAACTCTGCACCTTGCTCTGCAGCCATGAAGCTATCTACAGCAAAAGCAGCTAGAGTTAAACCATCGATGCTGTTATTTACTACTTTAACACCTGTTCCAACTAAACCATCAATAGCGTTATCTGTCCAGATAAAGTTTAATTGTTGTTTACCAGCGATTACGCTTGTAGCAACATCTTCATTTGTATAAGTTAGATATAATTGACGAACAAAAAGCCCTTTTTCAGCATTTGTTTTGTTATCAACACCAGTACCACCATCAACAGCGTTGTAGTCGAACTGAATGAAAGCTTTGAAGTTATCAGCTATAGCAGCACTGAAGTTAACTTGTGCTCTATATTTGTGATCTTGTTTGTTGTTGTTTAAATTTGAGTTGTTAACGAAATTTTTATCAAAATTACCTGTATCGTATCTGTATCTTAATACACCTGATACATCAACATCTTTGATCGCTTCTTCAAGTGGAGTAGCGTTAGCTGCTGAAAAAGCACCTGCAGCAAGAGCTGCAACTAAACTAAGTTTAACTAGTTTCATGAGAATTCTCCTTGTCAAAAATTAATAAAACATTGTAATTGTAGCACATAAATTTGGAGTTTTTTCTTAAGAAGCACTTAAAATAGTAAAAATTTTAAATCCGAAGGATAAAAACATCTAAAGAAAAGCCTAGCTAAAGGGATTTAAGCTAGGCGTGTAATTTTAAGGAGTTTTTCTTATGAATGTTTTTCGGTTCGTTTAGAAGTATAAGCTTAAAAAGTAAACGAGAAGTAATATATAGTTGTTTTAAATTATTTTGATAAAAAAACAAGTAAATTTTTACAAGCTAGGGATAAAATTTTATAAGTTTCATCAAAATTCCCACTATACCAAGGATCAGGGACTTCATCGTAGTTTAGACTAGGACTAAAATCAGTGATTTTTAAAACTTTGTTTTGGGTGTTGGTGAAGTTTTTTAAAACATTTTTGAAGTTAGAATTGTCCATGGTGATTAAAAAATCGCTTTCATCGCAAAGCTTTTGAGTGAGTTTTTTGCTTGTGAAGTTTTTGTGTTCTATGTTAAGTTGAGCAAGTTTGTTTTTGGTGCCATAGTGCATACCTTCTCCATCGTGTTCTCCTGAAGTTCCAGCACTGCTTATAAAAAATTCTTTTTCTAAATTTGCTTTTTTGACAAGATCTTTCATGATAAATTCTGCCATAGGCGAACGGCATATATTGCCTAAGCATATAAAGAGTATTTTTTTCATTTTTATCCTTGAGTTTTAATTAAAAATTATAAAAAATATCATACAATAAATCCATGGAAAATTTCAATAGAACTTTGCTTGTGTGTTGGTTTGGTGTTTTTACCACAAGTATGGGGCTTAGTCAAATCGCTCCGATTTTGCCTTTTTATATCAAAGAACTAGGACATGTTGATACGAGTGAAATAGCGTTTTACTCAGGGCTTGCTTTTGGGATCACTCCACTTTTTATGGCTGTTTTTTCACCTTTGTGGGCTTTTTTGGGTGCAAAGTATGGTTATAAAAATATGCTTCTTCGTGCAAGTTTTGGAATGTCGGTTTTAACCTTATGGCTTAGCTTTGCTCATAGTGCTTTAGAAGTAGTTTTTGTGCGGGGTTTAACAGGGATAATTTCGGGTTTTACTTCTGCTGCTGTTGTGTTTATCGCTGTGATAGCACCTAAAGAAAAAGTCGCTTATGCTTTAGGAACTCTTTCTACGGCTTCTATAAGTGGAAGTTTGCTTGGGCCTTTGTTTGGTGGCTTTGTGGCTGAATTTTTTAGTATTAGTGCGGTTTTTGATATGGTGGCTTTTTTGATTGCTTGTTCTTTTGTGACGATTTATTTTTTCATCCATGAGAGAAAAATTCAAAAAGAGGCGAAGAAAAATACTCAAAAAGTGAAAGAAAACAAAACCCTTATCATCGTTCTTTTTATCACTACTTTTGTGATACAATTTGGTACTTTTGGAGTGATGCCGATTTTAAGTATCTATGTTGAGCAAATTCATCAAGGTGGAAATTTGGCTCTTTGGGCGGGTATAGTAGTGGCTGCAAGTGGGATTAGCAATCTTTTTTTCGCACCAAAACTTGGAAAAATCGCCGATAAGATAGGGCCTAGTAAGATTATTTTTGGAGCTTTGATATTTTGTGGAATTTGCTTTTATTTGCAGGCTGTAGTAAGTAATGTTTATACGCTTATTTTCGTGCGTTTACTTATAGGTGTAGGACTTGGAGGGCTTTTGCCTTGTGTGAATGCCTTGCTTAAAAAAAGTGTGAGTGCTAAAAATTTAAGTGTGATTTTTGGTTTTAATCAAACTTGTCAATTTTTGGGAAATTTTTGTGGAGCTTTTGGCGGAGGGCTTATGGCTTCACATTTTAGTGTGGAATTTGTTTTTACTTTTGTGTGTTTGATTTTTATCATTAATGCTTTTATTTTCTTAGCGTTTGAGAAAAAATATATCTTTTCAAATCAAGGTTTATAAAATTAGAAAGGTTTAAAATGGAAATGATTTTATTTGTTTTAGTGATGATTTTACTTGTACTTTTGTTTGTAGTGCTTTTTAGGCAGTATAAAAGCCCTAAAATAGAAGAAAAAAGCACGCAAAGTTTTAGCGATATCATGCAGCTTAAATCCATAGGAGAATTAAGTGTTTTTCAAGTTTTTAGTAAAGAGATTGTCACTAAAAAAGATAGCGCTTTTAATGGAATTTGGAAAAATCTTTTAGGATGGTCTTTGAGTGAAAGACAGATTGCTTTGATTTTTGAATTTGAGATCACTTTCTTGTATGATTTAAGGGATAAAAACTTTGATATTTTGCCTTTAGGGGACGATGCTTATAAGATCATCATGCCAGAGTGTAGATACAAACACAGCATCATAGATATGAAATTTTATGATGAAAAAAATGCTAAATTTTTACCTTTTTTACTGCCTGATTCTATCAATAGTACGGGGATTAGTTTTAGCGAAAGTGATAAAAACAAACTCATAAAAGAAGCCAAAGATGAGGTTAAAGACTTGTCTTTAAATCTTATCCAAAATTTAGAAAGCAAAATTCATAAAAGTGCTAAGGATACTTTAGAAGCTATTGCTAAAGGTTTTGGAGCTAAGAGAGTGGAATTTGAATTTAAGGATAACACACAAAAGCTAGATATTAACTAGCTTTTTTCTTGTTTTACTTGGGGGGGGGGTAATGCTTAGTTTGTTATTTTGTAAATTTTTTGATTATTTCATAGTTTTGTAAAAGCTGTTCAAAAGAAAAATTTAAATTTGCAGGAGAAGTTGAGGGTAGGGCTATGGCTTCTAAGCGAGGGTGGAATTTAATAAAAAATTTATAAGCACTTTGTCCAGTAGTAAAAATGGCTTGGATTTTGGTTTGAGAAAGGATCGGGCTTAAATCATTGGCTTTTGCATAACTTATAGTTTTATCATCTGAATTTTTTATCTTGCAACTTTGAAGTACATCCCAAAGAGCGATATGTTTTTTTCTTAAAAAGGCTTGTTGTTCTGTGATATTTTCTAATCTTACATTAAAAAGTGTTTCTAGTATAGGCCAAAAACGATTTCTTGGGTGTTGATAATAAAAGCCATCTTGTCTTGATTTTACCGAAGGAAAAGATCCTAAAATTAAGATTTTAGAATCTTTGTCAAAAAAAGGTTCAAAAGGATGAGTTAGAAATTCACTCACTCACACAAATCCACAGAAATTTTTCCGTTTTTAATTTCGCTGATTTTAACTTTTAAGCTTTGGTTTTCGCTTAAATTAAGATGCTTGCTTTTTGAACTATGCAATAAACCATCAACACCATTTTTAAGTTCCACAAAGGCTCCAAAAGGAGCGATTTTTTTAACAATACTTTGAAATTCTTGCCCAAGTTCAAAGCCTGATATATCTTTGTCTTTAGAGCCTTTTTTAGTTCCTTTTTGAGAGCTTGTGATGTTTATGATGTAGTCTTTTGCGGCTTTGATTTGCTCGTTTTGACTACCTGCTATTTTTACTTCACCTTTTTCGCGATCTAAGTCTATAGAAACGCCAAATTTTTCTACGATTTCTTTGATGGTTTTTCCGGCTTGTCCTATAATATCAACGATTTTTGAAGGATCAACGCTAAAAAGCTCAAGTTTAGGTAAAACTTCTTCATTGATTATGATTTCTTTGGCGGCTTCTTCCATGATATTTAGAATGTGAATTCTTCCTTCTTTGGCTTGGTATAAAGCTTGTTTTAGTGTTTCTTGATCGATTCCACCTAGTTTTATATCCATTTGAAGAGCAGTAACGCCGTCTTTGCTTCCTGCTACTTTAAAGTCCATATCCCCATCATGATCTTCAAGTCCCATGATATCTGTTAAAACAGCATACTTGTTATCTTCAAAGATAAGCCCCATGGCTACTCCTGCAACAAGTTTTAAGCTTGGCACTCCTGCTGCTTTTAAGGCTAAAGATCCGCCACAAACCGTTGCCATAGAACTTGAGCCATTGCTTTCTAAAATTTCACTGACTAAGCGGATTACATAAGGATAGTTTTCATCCACACTTGGATAAAGTGCTCTTTTGGCTAAATTTCCATGTCCTAGTTCTCTTCTTCCTGGAGCTTTGATAGGACTTGCTTCGCCTACTGAAAAACCTGGAAAATTATAATTTACCATAAAGCGTTCGCTTATAGGATTTTTTTCTGTAAGCAAGTCTATCATTTGAGCATCGTTTTCTCCGCCTAAGGTTGCAACCACTAGGGCTTGAGTTTGTCCACGAGTGAAAAGACAAGAACCATGAGCGTTTGGTAAGATGTTGGTTTCTATACTAATAGGACGCACTTCGTTTAAACTTCTACCATCAGCTCTTTTGCCTTCATTTAAAATTTGCTCACGAATAAGTTTGCGTTTGACTTTAGCTAAGGTATTTAAGACACTTTCTTCACTCCAGTCTTTAGCGATTTCAAGATTTGAAATTTCGTTAGCGATTTTATTTAGTTCGCTTGCTCTTTCACTTTTTGCCATTTGGTTGATGGCTTCTTTGATTTGTTTTTGGAAATTATTTTCTATAAAAGCTAAAATTTCAGGATATTCAATCTCATTTTTTAGTTCGATTTGAGAATTTTTTCTGTGTTTGCTAAAGGCTTCTTCATAAGCATTTGAACCATTTAATATAGCTTTTTGAGCTAAATTTAGAGCTTCTAAAATTTCATCTTCGCTAAGTTCATTCATATTTTGTGAAGTGGTTTGAGTTAAAACATCAGCATAAGGAGCTTCGATAAAGATTTCATTTTCTTTTTGATCAGGTAAGGCTCTCATTTCTATCATCAAAAGCTCATCTTTTACACCTGCTACATAGAGATCTAGGGTGCTATTTTGAAGCTCTTCATTGTTCGGATTGAGTATGAAATTTCCATCTATCTTTCCTATACGCACACCACATACTGGAGCTTTCATAGGTATATCACTAAGATAAAGTGCCACGCTTGCGGCATTTAAGCTCATTACTTGTAAATCTACTTTAGGATCAGCTGAGAGAACCATCACAACGATTTGAGTCGGATAAGCATAGCCTTTTGGAAAAAGAGGGCGTAAGCTTCTATCAATAATGCGTGCTGTTAAGGTTTCTGCATCGCTTGGTTTGGTTTCTCTTTTGACATAACCGCCAGGGATTTTTCCTGCGGCATAAGCTTTTTCGATGTATTGAACGGTTAGAGGTAAAAAATCTTCTTCAACTTGTTTTTCTTCTCTTGCAACCGTAGCTAAAACAACGCTTCTACCTTGTCTCATTAAAACAGCACCAGCAGCTTGTTTGGCGACTTTATCTATATCAAATATTTCTGTATTTTTGTTAATTTCTATGCTGTATTGCATTATTTTTCCTTTTTTGCCAGACAATAAATTTGTAAAATTTTTAAAAATATTTAGCAAATTTCATCCTTTTTAAATTTTGTTTTCACTTTCTGCTAATGAGAAGTCATATTTTACTCCTCCTAAAGGATAGAAGTTGAAAATAAAATAAACTCCGCTTTGATTTTTGGCTGTGATACCACCGCTTGTAAGTTGTGGATCGATTCTTTCTCTATACATTAAAGAATAATTCCAACATTTTCTTTGGTAAGTATAGCCAAGTTCCCACATGTTTGCATGAGCTCTTTGAGTATCAAACCAAATCCCACCAAATAGATTGTAATTAGGTGTGGCAATATAGTTTGCTCTTGTGCCAATAAAGCTGTATTTTCCATACTCATCATTTTGATAAGCATGAGAAAACATCCAGTTAAATTTTGAATTTGTATTGACTTCTATTTGACTGATGACATTAGTAAAGCGACTTTGCTCATAAGAGTAAAGCACTTCGCTGTTAAGATTGATATTTTCATTAAAATAATAAGTTAAAAGATTTTCAAGTTCATAGAATTCGTTTTGTTTATTAAGATAATCAAGTGAAATTCTGTGTTTGAGCTTTTTTTGTCCTTCGTTGTTATAGAAATATTGTACAGCATAAAGACTTATATGTTCGTTTTCTTTGTCGTATTCTTCAAGATAATCTTGCGTGATTTTACCTGATTTTGCTCCTGGCAAAATGTAATTCACCCCTAAATTTAAAGTATGAAAGAAATTTTCATAAGCTTTTGAAAGATCGGTGTAGAGATTAAAATCATGAGTGTTTCTAAAATAATGCTCATGGTTTCTTTCGGGATCGTTGCTATAATTTACAAAAGAAGCATAAAATCTTTCTGTAAAAGTAAAGTGTAAAAAGTCTCCAAAAAAAGCATTGTGATACGAGATAGGCAAGTCTAAATTTAGCTCATTTGCATAAGAACCAGCAGGTCGGTAAAAATTATGAAATGAAGCATCAAATGAATAACGCAGGCGTTCATCAAAAAGGTTATTTAAAAATCTATGATATTGAAAGCTTGGATATTCTTGTAAGGTTGTATTGTTGCTAAGTTTAGATGTATCGATATAATATCTTGCATAAGCTCCATAAAAATTGTTTTCATCGGCTAAAAAATAATTGATTTTTGAGGTTACAAGCGAGTTAAGATCTCGATAATCTCTACTTCCTAAATTTAAATAATCCACATCGTTAAGATAGGTTGCATCTATCCATAGACCTTCTTGAAAATTATCACTGAGTAAAGATTTGATCAAATCATCTCTTGAGTATTTTAGTTCTACCCCATAGTGGGTTTGATTTTTTAAATTTTCATCGTGGTAATAAGAAGAGTTTTCTCGAAAGGCGCCAAAATTCATTTCTCCTATAGAATTTGGAGAATCGACAAATCTTAAAGTCGAATAAAGTCCAAAACCACGGTTTGTTCGAATTTGTGGATCAAGTTCTAAATCCCAATTTTCTTGAGTGGCTATATAAATAGGTTGTTCATAGTATAAGCCCTCACTGCTTTTTAAAACGATTTTTGGGATTAAAAGCCCGCTTTGTCTATGAGTATCAGCGCTAAACCCAAAATAAGGTAGGTAAAAAACTGGGGTATTTTTAACATATAATCTTGCATTGTAAAGATGAACAAAGTTGGTTTCACGGTTAAGCCAGCCTTTTGAAAAACGAATTTCCCAATCAGGATCTTCAACATTGCAGCTTGAAACTGCTGAAATTTTACTTTCAAAGACTTTGTCGTTTAAATGACTTGTTTTGCTTTGAAACCATACTTCAAGATTGTTATTGGAAAAGAAAAAATTACTAAAATCGGCTTGATTGGAATTTAGGTTGATTTTAGCATAATCAGAATGCGATCTTTCGTTTTGTCCCCTTAGGATGTTAACATCGCCAAAAAGCTCAACATCTCCAGTTTTTTCATTGTAAATTGCTTTATTGGCAGTGATGAAATAAAAATCAGAAAAAATAATAACATCATTGTTCGCAGTAAGAATATCACCTTCTTTTTTTGCATCAAGAGCATAAATATCAACTTGTGCTGCATTTAAAGCTATGCTAGTTCCTAATAATAGAGAAAATTTACGCCACATCAACTACTATTGTCCTTGCTAAATAATCTTCCCAAGTTTTGCGCAAATCATTGCTTAAAGCCCAAGCAAATCCGAGCATAAAAGCCATAGCACTAACTTGTCTTATAGCAGATCTGATACAGCTTTGAATGAGATTGGGTTTATCAAGAAGATTTTCATCCAAGATGATAATCTTACACAATATTTTTCCTAAACTTGCTCCATAAAGATAAGTAAAAATTGTTTGATAGCTAAAATGAAGCAAGATGAAGCCAAGGTAAAAATTTCCTATAATTTGAGTTGTTTCAAATAAATCTTTTGCTTGGATTAGACGATCATAAAAAATGATAAACACAATCAAAGAAATAACCATATCATCGATTAAAAAAGCTAGAACTCTTTTTCCAAAACTTGCTATTTTTAGATTTTCACGCTCTAAGCGGTCTTGTAAATTTTCTTTCATTTAAGAACCTGATGAGCGATGTCTTTTCTGTATTGTTTTCCTTTGAAATTTACATTATCACAAAGTTTATAAGCATTTTTTTGCGCTTCTTCTATACTTTTTCCTGTGCCAACGCAAACTAAAACTCTTCCACCATCAGCCATTAATTTGCCATCTTCTAGGCTTACTCCAGCATAAGAAATATGAGAGTTTTCAGGAATGTTATTTACAGTAATTTCACTTCTTGGTGAACTTTTGTAAGGATAGTTTTCACTTGCGCACACAACCCCCACTGCAAATTCTTTTTTGATTTTGATTTTTGCATGTCTTAAGCGTCTTTGAGTAGCAGCTAAAATAAGCTCTAAAGGATCTTCGATTAAAGGCATTAAAACCTCACATTCAGGATCGCCAAAGCGAACGTTAAATTCTAATACATAAGGTTTATTTCCAACGATCATAGCGCCTATAAATAAAACACCACAAAATTCCGCTCCTTCTTTTTTCATACCTGCTAAAGTGGGTAAAATAATATCTTTTTGAACTTTTCTAAGCAAGCTTTCATTCGCCAAAGAACTAGGAGCATAAGCACCCATTCCGCCAGTATTTGGCCCTTGATCGTTATCGAGTAATTTTTTATGATCTTGTGCTACAGGAAGTAAAATAAAATCATTGCCATCGCATACTGCAAAAATGCTTAATTCATAACCGTCTAAAAATTCTTCAATTACAACGAGTTTTCCAGCATCTCCAAAGCTTTCTCCGCTTAGCATTTTAGCTGTTTCTTCTATAGCTTCTTCATGAGTTTTAGCTATAATAACGCCTTTTCCGGCACAAAGTCCATCAGCTTTTACTACTATAGGAGGGGTTAAACTATATATAAAATTTTTTGCTTTTTCAATGTCATTTGTGTTTAAAAATTTGGCTGTTTTGATGCGGTATTTTTTAAGAAAGCTTTTCATAAAAGATTTTGAGGTTTCAAGCATTGCAGCAGCTTTACTTGGTCCAAAAATAGCAAGTCCTTGTTGTTTAAAAATATCTACAACCCCTTCAGCTAAAAAACTTTCACTTCCTACTATACAAAGATCAAAACCTTTTTCTTTTGCATAGGTTGCTAAAACTACAGGATCTTTTAGGTTTAAATTTGTTCCAAGACTTTCGGTAGCGCCATTTCCAGGAGCAAAATAAAACTCTAAATTTTCGTCTACTCTTTTTAAGGCTAAAGCAATAGAATATTCTCTTGCACCACTACCCAAAATCATTATTTTCATTTATATCTCCTTTTAAACCCAAACAGCCGTTTAACAAAGATTGACCCCAAAAAGTCAAAGAAAACCGCTAGGTAATTTTTAAAGGCTGCAACTTCTCGCTTTTTTCAAAGCTCAAACGATGCCACAGAACACGGTAAATCACACAATCGCAGTCAATAAAAATGTGTTGGATCACTTTAAATACCACAAACTGTTTAGGCATGAAATTATAACTTAATTTAGCTTAAATTTCTATGTCTTAAATCAGTTTAAATTTGGTTTTTCCTGATTTGTCAAAATGCTTTCCTTGTAAAATAATATCGGCAACATTTTCCCAAACATGTTTTTCATCGATATAAACTATATCAAAGGTATTATCACGCATCAAAGATTGATAATTCACTTTTTTAGGTGCATATTTTACTAAATAATACGGATTTTGAGAAAAGTTTTCAATCTTTAATTTGCATAATAAATCTAAATCCGATGTGACAACTAAAAATTTTTTTCTTTGTTCTTTTGTGATTTTTTGAATATACACTAAAAGCTTTTGATCAAAAGGATTTAGAGCGGATTTATTTAAACGACTTAAGTAATGTTCTGCAAAAGAAAGAGAACAGAAAGAATTTTCTATATTACTCATGGTAAAATAAGAATTTTTAACTCCTGATGATTTTAAAGATAAGTGCCAAATTTTAACATCCATTATAGTTGCGCATAGGTTTAAACCTGTGATAATTTTTTTAAAGAGCTTTTCTCGGGAAAGCTTGAAAGCATTTTCGAAAATATTGTAATTTTTCTTATAAAAATCTTCCCTTATAGCATCAAGTCTTTTGAGTGTTGTTCTGTAGTATTCTGCTTCTTTTTGTAGTTTAGCCAATCTTTCTTGTTGTGCTTTAAGTTTTTCAGGGTCTGCATTGGTCGCATTGCTTTTAAGATTTATTTCAGATTGTAAAGTTTTCATTTGTGCTTCAAGTGAGGCTAGACGATTTTTTCTTGTATCTATGGTGGCTACTAAAGCTTGGTAATGACACTGCAAAGATAAAAAAGTTTCGTTAAAAATTTTAGTGATATTTGGTTTTTGATCAGCTATCATTTGCTTATACGAATTCTCTAAATGCATCATGATGCTTTTTAATGTGCTAAATTGGGTTTGGTCTATGCTATTATCCATAAAAATTAAAGTATCATAAGCTTTAAATAAAAATCTTTTAAGTATAAGATAATCAAGTATACAAGGAATTTCCTTTTCATCTTGTAGATTGGCTTGAAGCGTTTCTACGGATAAAATTTCATGGGCAAAATATTTTTGTATAGCTTGAGGTATAGTAAAAGAAAGAGGAATTTTTTCTATAGTGTCAAAGTCTGTTGTTCTATAGAGTTCTGTTATATAAGCACTTCTTCTTGAGTTTTGCAAGTCTTCTAATTCATCATCATTATCAGTTTTCCAAAAATCATGCTCAGTGATAAAATCCCCTTCTTTGAATTCTTGAAATTTTGAAGGTTTTATACCTGTTATGGTTTTGCTTGTTTGAACGAGTTTGCCGTCTTCTGCTTTTTTTTCGCTAGAAAGAGTTCTAAATTCCACAAGCATACCAACACTTGGCATACTTTTTTTATCATTCCAAATTTGGCGATTAAAGTCAAAAAAGGTATTTGCTGAGTTTGTAACGGTTCCACGTCCTGTAGAATCCATATAAATAGCTATTTTTCCATGCATATTTCTTCCTTGAAATTTCTTAAATAAATTCTAGCCTTATTTTTATAAAAATTTTATATTAAAAATAAGAGCTAAAAAAAATGGATTATTCCCATTCTATAGTTGCAGGTGGTTTGCTTGAGATATCATAAACAACGCGATTTATACCTTCTACTTCATTGATGATACGGCGACTTATGTTTTCTAAAATTTCGTAAGGTAAATGCGAGAAGGTAGCTGTCATACCATCACTTGCATCTACAACGCGTATACAAACTGCATTATCATAAGTGCGGTTATCCCCCATAACTCCAACGCTTTTAACATTTAAAAGTACGCAAAATGCTTGCCAAGTTTTATCATACCAACCTGTACTTTTAAGTTCCTCAAGTAAAATTACATCAGCCTTGCGTAATAGTTCTAAGCTAGCGCGATTTACTTCTCCCATAATGCGTATAGCAAGACCTGGCCCAGGGAAAGGATGACGATAAACTACTTCTTTGCTAAGTCCAAGCTCAAGTCCTAAGGCACGCACTTCATCTTTAAAAATTTCTTTTAAAGGCTCTATGAGTTTAAGATTCATTTTTTCAGGTAAGCCCCCTACATTATGATGGCTTTTAATGGTTTTGCTTGCACCTACAACAGAACTTTCTATGATATCAGTATAAAGTGTGCCTTGAGCAAGATATTTTACATCTTTATGTTTTTTTGCTTCTTCTTCAAAAACTTCTATAAAGGTATTTCCTATGATTTTTCTTTTTTGCTCAGGATCTGTGACATTAGCTAAGCGACTTAAGAAAATTTCACTTGCATCAATGCTGATGAGATCGATGCCTAAAGTGTTTTTAAACATAAATTCAACTTGTTCTTTTTCTCCACTTCTTAAAAGTCCATTATCTACAAAAACTACTATAACTTGCTCTTTTATAGCACTAGCTAAAAGTGCAGCAACTACGCTACTATCTACTCCGCCACTTACAGCACAAAGCACTTTATCATTGCCTACTTCTTCGCGGATTTTTTCTGCTTGAGTTTTTGCAAAAGAACCCATATTCCAAACACTTTCACAATTGCAAGCATATTTAGCAAAATTTTTTAAGATATTTTTGCCAAATTCGCTGTGTTGTACTTCTGGGTGAAATTGTAGAGCAAAGAATTTCTTATCTTCGTTTCCAAAAACACAAAAAGGGCTATTTTCACTTGTGGCTAAAACTTCAAAACCTTGAGGTAAATTTTCTACTTTATCAGAATGACTCATCCAAACGGTTTGTTTTTTTGGAAGATTTTTAAACAAAGCGTTATCTTTTTTAATTTCTATGTTTGCTTTGCCGTATTCTTTATGTCCTGCAGGTGCTACTGTAGCTTTGTAATGATGTGCCATAAGTTGCATACCATAACAAATTCCAAGAACAGGTAGATTTAAGTCAAATATACCTTTATCGCAAAAATACGCATCAGTTGCATATACACTTGCTGGACCTCCACTTAAAATAATACCTTTTGGTTCTTTCGCCTTAATATCAGCTAAGCTTACATTAAAAGGTAAAATTTCTGCATAAACTCCTTGTTCCCTTAAGCGTCTTGCTATAAGCTGAGTGTATTGAGAGCCAAAGTCTAAAACTAAAATATCTGCTTTTTTCATTATTTACCACCTATGTAATTGTTCGTATTTTTTAATGGTTTTTACTGAACCATTTTGTTCATAGCTTGTGTATTGAGGGTTGCCTTTATATCCGCAAGCACAGAAGAAAATTAAGAAAAGAAATGCTAAAATCATCTTATGGGAAAAAGAAATAATATTAAGATGACTAAAAATGCTAGTGCTGTTATTAATGAATTGATGGATAAACCTCATTATAAGCCTTTAAAAACCTTATTTTTTTGCAAAGATTTTTTAAGTTCTTTTCCGCTTGCTAAGCAACGTTTGATTGCTAAAATTTATGTAAAAAATCATATTTTAAATATAATAACCTTACATCCAGCAGCTTATCAAGAATTAAATCATGATGATAGCAAAATTTATATTAAATTTCTCATAAAAGCATATGGACAGAAATATCCTTTAAGTGGATTTGTTGATATAAAAGATATAAAAATCTTTTCTCAAAAATACACTTATGCGGCAAATAAAAACAAAAATGATGAAAAACTCTCTAAAAATTCTTATTTGGAGCTTTCTAAGGGTGAATTTAAAAATTGCTTTAAAGATAAAAAATTATTTAAAAAATTTGAAGATTTAAGAGAGCTTATAAAAAAAGGTTCTAATCTTGACTAAAGAGAATTTAGAAAATGAGTTAAAAACTCTTCCCAATAGTACTGGCGTTTATCAATACTTCAATCAAGAAGGAAAGCTTTTATATGTAGGCAAGGCTAAAAATCTTAAAAATCGTGTCAAATCTTATTTTGCCTTTACTCCAAATTTACATGCAAATCCAAGAAATTCTTTAAGAATTCAAAAAATGATTGAAGAAACAGTGCATTTGGAATTTATCACTACTAATTCAGAAGCCGATGCTTTGATTTTGGAAAATTCTTTTATCAAACAACTGCATCCAAAATATAATATTTTACTAAGAGATGATAAAACTTATCCTTATATTTATGTGGATTTTGAAGAAGAATTTCCACGCTTTGAGATCACTAGAAAATTGGTAAAAAAAAGTAAAATTAAATATTTTGGTCCTTTTTTTAAAGGTGCTAGAGAGCTTTTAGATGCACTTTATTTATACTATCCTTTAAAGCAAAAAGTAAGTTGTAAATCCCCTTGTATTTTTTATCAAATTTCTCGTTGTCTTGCACCTTGTGATAAACGCATCAGCAAAGAAAAATACCTTGAAATTTTAGATGAGGCTATGCACGCACTTTTAAATCCTAGCGTTTTGCTTAAAAACTTAGAAAAACAAATGCTTGTTTTAGCACAGAATGAAAATTACGAAGAAGCAGCTAAAGTAAGAGATCAGATTGCAACGATTAAAGATTTGGAAGTTAGAGTTGAAATAGATATTGCAAAATTAGAAGATTTTGAAGTGTTTGCTTTAGCTTTTGAAAATTCTATGCTTTCAACCTTGCGTTTTGTGGTGCAAAATGGAAAAATTATCAGTGCAAATTCTAAGATTACTCCTATAAAAAATGATATACAATGGGATAAAAATGAAATTTATAAGCAACTGATTTTAGAAAATTTTAGCATGGATATTCCTTTGCTTGCAAATGTTATTTATGTTTATGAAGAATTTGAAGATAGAGTGCTTTTAGAAGAAATTTTAAGCCAAAGGTTTGATAAAAAAATCAGTATTAAAATCCCTAAAATAGGAGAAAAAAGAAGAATTTGTGATTTGGCTTTTCAAAATGCCCTTTTAAATATAGAAAAAGAGCAAAAAAATCATGATTTTACTATACAAAAAGAATTAAAGTTTTATTTTGAGCTTGAAAATTTACCAAATGATATAGAAATTTTTGACAATTCTCATTTGCAAGGCGTGGCAAATGTTGGAGCTATGGTAACTTATAGAATAAATTCTTGGGATAAGTCAAAATATAGAAAATTTCATTTAAAACATAAAAATGACTATGATCAAATGCGTGAAGTTTTAACGCGTAGGGCTTTGGACTTTGATAAAATACCTCCTCCTGATTTATGGCTTATAGATGGGGGAAAGGCTTTGCTTGATTTGGCTAAAGAAATCATTGTAAGTAGTGGGGCAAATGTCGATATTTTAGCTATTTCAAAAGAAAAAATCGATGCAAAAGCACATAGAGCTAAAGGGGGTGCTAAGGATAAAATTCATTCCTTAAAAGGAGAATTTAGTCTAAGTATTAACGATAAAAAACTACAATTCTTACAGAAATTAAGAGATGAAGCACACCGTTTTGCTATCAGTTTTCATCAAAATACTAAGAAAAAACAGGACTTGAAAAGTTCTAAGCTTGCAAATTTAGGACTTAGTTCAGGGGTTATACAAAAACTTTTAGCGTATTATGGAAATTTTGAATCTATATATAAGGCTGATTTTAAAGATCTTACAATGCTTGTAGGCAGGAAAGCGGCGCAAAAGATAAAGGAAAATTGATTTGATATTAGCAGGGATAATTTTTATTTTTAATCTAATTTTAGCGTATTTAAGTGTTGATATCTCAAAGCTTGATAGTGTTACTGAACAACTGAAAATAGGTATGTTTTCTAGCATTTTTGTTTTATCTTTAACACTTTTTATTTTTGCTTTTAGGCAAAATAGAAATATAAACAAAATATATCAAAAAATTTTTTGCATGCAAAATGATTTTTTAAATTTTCAAAAAAAGATTGATGTTGATAGTGCACTTGATTTGTTAAAGGAAAAATTTGAAACTACGAGCCAAAATTTAACTAAAATATCCCATGAAAAAGATAGATATTTGCATTTATTGGAAGAAAATTTATATCAGCTTGTAAATATATCTAATGCAATGCGTTGCTTAAATGAAGGGTATAATAAAGAAATTAATTCTTTAATTTTAAATGCCTTAAATTCTCAAAAAGATCAAATTAGATTAGAATTAAATGAGGCTTTAGAGCATCATAAGAGCATTATAGGAACATCTCATGGAAAGGTTTTACAATTTGAAGCAAGTGTGGCCATAGTTAATAATGATGAGCTTGAGAATTTTTTACTTGCAAATTTACTTTCGTATTTTGGCATAGAAAGCACTTGTTTTAAAAATTTAAGTTTTGATGTTAATGACTTTCATTTGATTTTTATCAAGGATAAAATTTTCAATGAAAATGTAAAGAAAAACTATGATTTTATAGTGATGGGTCGGCATAAAAATACACATTATGAGTATTTTTTAACTTTACCTTTTGAAAAAAAAGATCTTGAAAATATTTTACAAAACAAGCTTGATAAGGTTTGCGCTTTAAAATTTAAAACTCCTTATCAAAATAATGTATTGCTTTTTAAACAAAATGATTTTGATGCAACCTTGTTTTTTAATATAATAGAAAAACAATGTGATAAAAATATATGTATAAATTCTTTTAGTCAATTAAAACAAGAATTAAGCAAGGAGACTTATCGTTTGATTTTACTTGATTATGAATTAATTAAATTTGATCTTGAGCAAATGAGAAATTTGCTAAGTGCTTATAAAAAACAGCATCCGCAAAGCCATATCATCTTTTTTTCAAAGGAAAAAGTTAGGGATTTTGATTGTGTGAGTGAAGTTTTAAGTGATGTAAGTAGAAATGATCTTATAACTTTACTTAGAAAGTATTTGCCAAAGGCTTAAACTTTATAAAATTTAACTCCAGCTAAATCGAGAATTTTTACCTTTTTTTCTTTGATAAGTTGATTTAAGAGAGTTTTGGATTGTTCATCAAATTTCACTTCAATGTCTATTTCGCTTTGTGAGCGTAAATGAAGCATTTTTAATAATTCTTCTTCATTGAAGCTTAGTTTTTCACCTTCATAATGCCTTTTGGCTAAGAGTACGGGAGTAGAATCTATAAGTTTAGAAAGTTCTAAAAGTTTTTCTTCGCTTACTTTTTTAACAGCATAAGCTGGAGGTCTATCTATAGTGCTTAAATCAACTCTTAAAGGTGCAATTTTTTTTAAAGCTTGATTGAGCGCTTTAAATTCTTCTTCGTTATCGTTAAGATCTTTAACAACTAGAATTTCCATAATCAAATCTCCATTAAACCTAGCCCTAAAATCTGCCATTTTTTCTATCATTTTTTCTAAATCAATGTTTTTTAAAGCTCTATCAATACGATAAAAAGTTTTAGCAACTGCACTATCTAGGCTAAATTTGACCACATCTAGTTTTAGCAAAGCATTAAATTTGTCTTCATCTAATACAGCTGTACCATTGCTTAAAATAAGCAATTTTTTATCTTTAGCAATGCTGCGTAAAGATAAAATAAGCTCATTTAAATAAGGATAAAGACTAGGCTCTCCGTTGGCAGTAAGGGTAAGAAAATCAAATTCAACATTTTTTTCAAGCATAGCTTTAATTTCGGAGATAATTTTATCTATGCTGATAATTTCATCTTGTTTTTCTTGGGCTTTTTTTGGATCAAGCTCGCAATAAACACAATCAAAATTGCATTGTTTTTTACTAGGGCTTAAATCTATACCCAAAGATCTTCCAAAACGCCTTGAGCTAACAGGACCAAAGAGTATTTTCATTTAGCTGAGCTTTCTTGTACAAGCTTGATAAAATATTTTGCATTTTCAACAGGAATATCAGGCAAGATTCCATGTCCTAAGTTGAAAATATGAGCTTTATTTTGCATGGTTTTTAGTATTTTTTCCACTCCTTCTTTGATGGCATTTTTATCATAAAGTCTGCAAGGCTCCATGTTGCCTTGAAGAGTGTATTTGTGCGATAGTTTATCACGTGCTAAATCAAGCGGAGTGCTCCAATCAACCCCAAAAACATCAAAACTACCATCGATTCTATCTAAATAACCGCTAATGCCTTTAGGGAATAAAATTACAGGTATATTTGAGTATTTGCCTTTAATAAAATTTGAAATTTCAAGCATATAATTAAAAGAGAATTCAAAAAACTTATCGTATTCTAAAGCACTTGCCCAGCTATCAAAAATTTGTATAGCATTAGCACCTGCTTTAATTTGCTCTTCTAAATAAAGTTTTAAAACTTGAGTTAGTTTGTTTAGAATTTTATGTAAAAGTTCTGGGTTTTGATAGAGCATTTTTTTACACTTTGCATAATTTTTACTTCCACTTCCTTCTATCATATAGGTAGCTATAGTCCAAGGGCTTCCGCAAAATCCTATTAAAGCCTTGTTTTGAGATAATTTTTCTCTTGTAAGCTTTAAGGCATCATAGACATAATTTAATTTTTTATGCGCATTTTGATCGTCAAGTTTTTTTAAGTCTTCTAGGGTTGAAATAGGATTATCAAAAATAGGCCCTTCTCCTTTTTCAAAGCGTAAATTCATACCCATTTCAAGAGGAACAACTAAGATATCTGAAAAAATGATTGCTGCATCTACATCTAAAATATCAATAGGCTGTAAAGAAACTTCAGAAGCTTTTTTATAGTCTTTGCACAAAGAGAGAAAATCACCCGCTTGTTTTCTTATTTCCATATATTCTGGCAAATATCTTCCTGCTTGACGCATCATCCAAATAGGGGTGTAGGGTGTAGGTTTTTTAAAGCAAGCATCAATAAAAATCATTATTTTCCTTTGTTTTTAGCAAAATTATAACAGAATTTGATAAATTAAATTGGTCAATTTTTCTATATTTTCTTCATATAGAGGAAATAATAAATTTTTTCATTTTATCCAGAGTTATTAGAAATTTTACGAGAATTATTGGAATTCTCGTTTATGTAGTTTGAGTTTTGATTGATTTGTATATTAAGCCTTTGTATTGTTTGTGGCATTTCCTGCGTCAATTGTAGCAAAAAGCTTATTTAGCAAAGTCTCCTCATTTTTTTTGTATTGATCTTCTCTCATTTTTTGCCAAGCATAAGATCTAAAATCTTCTCTAACAGCACCAAGATCAATATCTTCGTTAGTAAATTTGCTTGAGTTTGTTTTTTTCTCTTCCTTTTCTTCTTTGTTTTTTACTTCATTTAATGTGGCTTGAAATTCATCTGCCGAAGTATTTTTTTCTTTAACTTTAGTTGTGGTGCTAAAGATAGCATTTGATGTTTTTTGAGTATTATCTACTACCATTTTCTCCTCCTTTATTTAACTTTACATTAAATAAGCAAGCAATTTCTATTCCAATTTATACCTTTGTAAAACTTTTTCTTTGAAATTTTTTATAATTTAATTTATCTTTGGCAAAAAGCAAGGCAAAAATCAAAGCAGGGCTTACAAAAAGTGCTGAAAATAAAGCATTAAATTCTATACCCAATCCTGCTAAAACAATCCCACCTAAAAAACTTGCTAAAGCTATGCCTACATTAAAAGCTGCTTCATTCACACTTACTGTACTGTCTATGACTTTATAAGTATGGCGTTTAGCTTTAGTAATGCTAAGCATTTTTAGTGCAGGTATGGTTGAAAAGGCAAAAAATCCTATCAAAGCTACGCTAAAAATGATTAAAATTTTAGAATGCATGGTGAGAAATACACTTAAAAATACTAGAACTTGTATGCTTAAAATAAGACGCAAAGAAAAAATAGCACCTTTTTTATCTACTATTTTTCCGCCCCATAAATTCCCACAAATTGCACAAATTCCATATAAAAGCAAGATATAAGCTGTATCTTGGACTTTAAAACCGCTTATTTCTACAAGTATTTTTTGCAAATAAGTATAAAGAACAAATTGAGCCCCACAACTACAAATGGTTATAGTATAAGTTTTTAACAAATTTTGATGAGAAAAAGCAGGGATTAGATTTTTAAGACTGGTTGGGCTAGGATGTAAATTTTTGGGCATCATATGCCATACTCCAAAAAATGCTAGGCTTGTAATGATAAAAATAAGTAAAAAGATAAATTTAAAGCCAAAATAATGCCCTATAAAAGTTCCAAGCGGCACTCCAGTAACTAAGGCTACAGTAAGCCCTGTGACCATTATAGCTAGAGCACTTGATTTTTTATCATTAGGTACTATAGCACTTACAGCTAAGGTGGCAATGACAAAAAATACCCCATGTTGTGTTCCTGCTATAAAGCGTGCAAAGGCAGTAAGATAGAAATTTTGGCTAAAAAAGATGATGAAATTTGCTAAAGCAAAAATTCCAAGATTGATTAAAAGTTGTGTATGTCTATGAAAACGACTTAAAGGTATGGTGATAAGAGGAGCACCTATAACAACACCTATAGCATATAAGGTTGTAAGATAGCCCGCGGTTTTTGCATCTACGCTAAAATACGCTTCAACATCAACCAAAACTCCTGCCATAACAAATTCAGTTACGCCCATACAAAAAGCACTAAGAGCTAGTGCAAAAAGAGCTTTTTTGTAATTTTGCATTTTAAGTTCCTTATAAAAAATAAAAATGCATTATAATAAAATAAAGGCTTAATTTCCTTAAAAAATTCAAAATATTTTTGTTAAAATAAAATAAAAATTTTAAAGGTAAATAATGAAAAAAATTATTTTATTGCTTGGTTTAAGTTTGGCGAGTTTAGGGGCTTTGAGTTTTGATGAGCTTATTTATAAAGATGAAGTAAAACCTAGTTTTGATTGCTCTAAAATCAAATATGATGGCAAAAGTGATGATGAGCTTATGATATGCAATAAAATTGGTGTGCGTAATGAATTTGAAAATAAAAAACTTGCTTTAGTAGATAACATCTATAGTAGTTTATATCAAAATATTTCAAAAAAAGCAGATAAAAAGATGAAAAAAGATTTTAAAGCCATTTCAAAAAAGATGCTTAAAGAAAGAAAAATTTGTATAAAAAATATGCAAAATACAAAAGCAGGGGAAAATCCTATTTTATCTTTACTCAATGCAAGTGATTGCATGCAAGAAGCTTATATTAAGGCTTTATTAGAACTTATGCAAAGAGCAAAAAAAGATACAAAGACTAAAGAAGTTTTAGAGCAAATTTTTAAAAATAAAGTTGACAAATATGAAAATTTACTCACTCAAAGTTTAAATACCAATAAAGATTTGCAAGATTTGATAGACAGCTTAGCTAAAGAAGATTTGATTGATTCTAGGGCTAAATTTAAGCTTTAGAATTTAAATTGATTGCAAATTTAGCCGCTTCAAAATAACTTTTAGTGTTGATTTTAGCATTTTTATAGGCCTTATCAAAGGCCGTGCCATGATCAACGCTAACGCGTATGATAGGTAAATTTAAACTTACATTGATGCTTTTATCAAAATACAAGGCCTTTAAAGGAGCAAGGGCAAGATCGTGATACATAGCCACTAAACGATTGCAGTTTTTTAAACCAGCCTTAGTAAAAGCTGTATCAGCTACTAAAGGATAGGGTAGATAAACGCCATTGCCTTTAAAATTTAAAAGCAATTCTTTTTGTAAATTTTCATCTTTTAAGGCTTTTTTGAAAAATTTTTCATCTTTTTTAGAGTGTAAAAAGGCATTAACAAAGGCTATAGCTTTTTCCATGATTTTTTCTTCTTCTCCACCTATAACTCCATAATCTCCAGCGTGAGGATTAAAACCTAAAAGTCCTATTTTTTTAAAATGCGTTTCTTTGTAAAAATCTTTTAAAAAGATGCTTAAATTTTTAAAAGTGATTTTTTTACTCACCTTAGCTAAAGGTATATGTTCGCTAAAAAGTCCTACAAAAAGTTCTTTACAACCTAACATCATAATGGCATTTTTTTTAAAAAAATCCCTTAAAGCATCGGTATGTCCTTTGTATTTAAGTCCTGCATCTTCCCAAGCTTTTTTGTGTATAGGTAGAGTAAGCAAAGCATGGGCGTGTTTTTCGTAGACAAAATAACTTGCCGCCTTAAAACTTAAAAAACTATAAAGTCCACTTTTTGCATTTATTTCTCCGGCTTTGATTTCAAAATTTTCATCCACTTTAAAGCCTAAAGGAAGGCAAAAAGAATAAATTTCAAGAGAATTTTCTTTTTTTATAAAATTAAACTCATAGTCTTTTCCATCTTTGAAAGATACGATTTTTGCATTAAAAAGTTTTAAATTTAAAAGTTTTGAAGCTTTATCAAGCAAGCTTTCGTGGATAAAATAAAAAGGTGTGCAGATTTTGCTTAGTTCTTCATGAGAACGCACTAAAATTTCAAGTCCTATGCCGTTTATATCGCCTATACTAATGGCTAGTTTTTTCATCTTTTAATAAGTTCTTTCATTTCCAAAATAGCGTTTTGAAGTCCTGTAAATACAGATCTTGCTACAATGCTTTGTCCTATATTTAGCTCGCAAATTTCTTTAATTTTTACTACGGGTTTTACATTTTTGTAATTTAAACCATGTCCCGCGGCTACTTTTAAGCCAAGTTCTAGGCCTTTTTTGGCACAGAGTTTTAAATTTTGTAATTCTTTTTCAAATTGAGCTTGCAAGGTTTTTTTATCTTGATTGAGTTCTTTTAAGGCAAAAGCAGTATGAGAGATATTACTAAAAAGTGCGTTGTGCAAATTCGCATAATGTCCTGTATGAAGCTCTATGAATTGGGCTTTTAAAATTTTTGATTTTTCTATATCTTCTAAACTAGGATTAATAAAAAGTGAAACTTCAATGTTTGCATTTTGAAGTTTTTCTATGCTTTGTTTTAATTTAGCATGATTTAAACAAAGCCCCCCTTCTGTAGTAAGCTCTTCTCTTTTTTCAGGCACTAAAGTAACGCGGTGGGGTTTGAGTTTAAGAGCTAAATTTAAAATTTCATCATTTAAAGCACATTCTAAATTGACAGGACTTTTGCAAAATTTTATAATATTTTCCAAGTCAAAATCCTGAGCATGACGGCGATCTTCTCTTACATGCAAAGTGATTTGATCTCCGTGTCTAGCTACTATAAAAGCAGCTTCTAAAAGATCAGGATCATTTACCATTCTAGCTTGTCTTAACACTGCAATATGATCGATATTTACACCTAAAAGCATATTTTTCCTTTAGAACTTTTTTGCTATTATACTATAAAATCAAATAAGGAAAGTCATGTTAGGTATAGATCTTGGTTCAAATACTTTAAGAGCAGTACAAATGGATGAAAAATTAAATAAATTAAAAGAATATGAATTTGTTATTGGGGCAGCGAAAAATCTAAATCAAAGTGGAGAAATTTCTAAAGAAGCCATACAAAGATTAAAAAATACTTTGAGTATTTTAGCTAAAGAGCAAGATTTAAGCAAAGCGAGAGCTGTAGCGACTGCAGCTTTTAGAAAGGCAAGCAATACAAATGAAATTTTTGCCCATTTAAAAGAAGAATTTGGGATTGATTTTAAGCTTATAGATGCTAAAAGTGAAGCTAAGATCAGTGTTTTAGGTATGCAATCAGGTTTAAGAAGGCTTAAAATTTGGGGAGAGTTTGCATATTGTGATTTAGGAGGGGCTTCTTGTGAGCTTTCTTTTGGAAAAAGTTTTAAAAGTTTTGATTTTGGTATTATTAGTTTTTATGAAAAAAATTACCATTCTTATTATAAATCTTGTATTTCTTATAAAAAATTAATAAAAAAATATCCTAAATTTATCATAAATATTAAAGATAAAAAACTTAAAATTCATTTTTTAATTGCAAATCCCTATTTAAAGCATTTAGCTTTTAGGGCTTTTGATGAGGTGGCTATGATTAAAAAGGAACTTCGTTCTTTAGGAGTTAAAACGGTGGTTTTAAATTCCGGAGTTCCTACTACACTTAGCGCATTAAAACAAAATATAAGCTATGAAAAGTATGAAGCAAGTAGAGTAAATGGTAAAAAACTTTACCATAAGGATTTTTTAAATTATGCTATTAAACTTTTTCATATGGAAGAAAAAAAGGCTATAAAAGAAGTAGGCGCGATGAGAAAAAATTATTTGAGTGCAGGTTGTTTGCTGTTTTATGCTTTGTTTGATAAACATAAACTTCTAGTCATTGATGAGGGTTTAAGGGAGGGGGTTTGTTTAGCGAGTATGAAAAATATAAAATTTTAGTTTTTTTGAAATTCGAAAAAATGAAATTTTTCATCAAAATTAAAAAATAAAATTTTAGCTTGAGATAAAAAACTTTCGTAAGTTTTAATGTTTTTATTTTTTGTGTATTCTAATAAATCTTCAAAACCAAAATCCATTAAAGCAAGACTTTGTTTTTTAAAAACTAAAGGTTTAAAATCATATTCTTTGATGAGTTTTTGAAGATGAGTAAAATTGACATTATAAGTTAGATCGCTTTTGCCGAAAAAATCTTTTAAAGATACTTCAAAAGGGCTAAAAACTTCGTGCTTTTGATAGATTCTTAAGCTAAAACTTTGTGGATTTAAAGTTCCATAGTCAAATCCCGCAAATATAAATCTCTCACAAGTTTGGTTTAAATCTTTAAAAAAATTTTCAAGCTCTAAACTGAGTTCACCTTTTTTAAGATTTAAAGCTTTGCATTTTGTGATTAAATTTTCATCCATATTTTTAAAAATAAGTTTAAAATTTTCTACAAATGCCATTTTATCATGATCTATAAGTTCGCAAGCAAAACTATCAAAAAGTTCATTGCAAAAGAAAAAAGCGTTCTTAAAATGGCATTCTTTAAGACTATTTTTGTGAGTAAATTCCACTCCTTCTAAAGTCTTTTTTTGTAAAGTTCTTAATTTTTCATGCGGTTCTATGACGAAAAAAGAAATTTGAGAAAAAATTTCAGGTCTTAATTCAAGCAAAGCGGCTAAAAAATCACGACTTAAATAGCCTTCATTAGCGCCTATTTCTACAAGTTCTAAAGGGAGTTGTAAAATTTTTTTATCTATTAAATTTAAAAAATGCTTGGCTAAAAGTGTGCCAAAAAGATTTCCTACACTCACAGCAGTAAAAAAATCTCCGTTTTTTCCTATACTTACAGCATTTTTATAATAGCTTTCATGGAGCCAAGCATGGAAAAAGTCACTAAATTTCATTGAAAAATAGCATTAAATTTAGATACAAAATCCAAAGGATCGACTTGTTTGCCTCCAGCTAAAATTCCAAAATGCAAATGCGGCCCACTTACCCTACCGCTAGCCCCGCTAAGTCCTATAAGTTCACCTTTTTTTATCTTTTGTCCTACTTTAACATCGATTTTAGAAAGATGATAGTATTGTGAATAAATTCCAAAACCATGATCAATGACTACCGAATTTCCTGCGAAATAACGATCTTTTGCAATTTTTACTATGCCTGAGTTGGCCGCATAAATAGGTGTTCCTGTGGCAGCTCTAAAGTCTGTTCCGCTATGATAACTCGCTACTTTTTCATTAAAAGTTCTTGCTTTGCCAAAATCACTTGTGATAAAAGAATTTAAAGGTATATTAAAAGCACCGTTAAATAAAGCTTTTGGAGTATAAGAGCTATAAATCGCATTGGCTTCTTTTAATTCTTTAGCGATGCGTTCTTTTACGGTTTTTGGCGGAAAAATCTTTTTGTTTTCAACTTGCAATTTTTCACTTTTATAATTACCTTCTAAAGTTTTTATGAAAATTTCTTCTTTTTTATCTTTATAAAATGCGATAAGTTTGGTGTTTTGCGGGGGATTTTTGTAAGGTAAGGAAAAAATAGCTAGAATTTTTTCTTGATTTTTAGGATGTGCAAAGGTGGGAATATTTTTATCATTATTTTTTAAAGATAAAAAATCTTTCTTATCTAGTTCCAAAAATAAAGCTTGACCTTTGATGAGTTCTAAATTTTGAGCTCCAAAAAGCCAAAGAGTAAGGCTTAAAAGAATCCATAAGGCTTTCATAGGCTTAACTCTTTAAGATCGGCGATTTTTAAAAACTCCGCATAAATTTCATAAACCAAAGCTTGGCGATTATTTTTAAGTTTTTCATCTTCGGCATTAATCATCACTTGATTAAAAAACTCATCAATAAAAGGCTTAAGTGCAAAAAGATTTTCAAGTTTTTCTTGTAAAGAGTTGGCTTTAGTTTTTTCTTTAAAAGCTTTGTAAAGTTTACTTTCTGCTTCTTGAACAAAAAGACTTTCATCAACTTTATGAGGATTTTTAGTGGCGATATTGGCTAGTCTTTTAAAGGTTGCAAAATTTTCATTAAAATTATCTTTTTTGCTAAGTTTTATAAGAGCATTTACGCTTTGATTGATATGGATAAGATCTGTATTTTGTGAGCTTAAAACCGCTTTTACAAAAGAAGCATTGACTGTATAAAAAGTATAAAGTCTTTCAAAAATAAAATCTTTTAAAATTTGCATATCAAAGCTTTTATAATGATTTGAAAGTTTTTCTAATAAAATTTGGATATCAAATTCTTTATTTAAATTTAAAGCAATTTTAATGATCCCATTGGCAGCTCTTCTTAAGGCATAAGGATCCTTTGTTCCGCTTGGAATTTTTCCTATGCTAAAAAGTCCTATAAGGGTATCAAGCTTGTTTGCAAGGGCTACTATGCTTGAAAATTCTGTACTTGGAAGTGGAGCTTGTTCGGAATTAGGAAGATATTGTTCTTTGATGGCTAAGCAAATTTGATAATCTAAGCCCATTTTTTGCGCATAATAACTTCCCATAATGCCTTGCAAATCAGTAAATTCATAAACCATTTGTGTGGCTAAGTCTGCTTTGGCGTATTTTAGTGCTGTGCTGATATTTTCGATTTTATCATTATGGAGCATTTGACATAAAATTTCAGCAATTTTAATCTCTCTTAAACTTTTATCTTGCATTGTGCCTAAACCTTCAAGATAGGTCATTTTGGCAAGTTTTTCAGGTTTTAAGCCATTTTGTAAATCATTTTGATAAAAAAACATTGCATCGCTAAGTCTTGCACGCAAAACTCTTTCATTTCCATGTATGATTTTTGAATAATCCTTACATACTGCATTACTTACTACTATAAAATGATTACTTAAACCTTTATCGTTAAAAACTGCAAAATAACGTTGATTTTCTCTCATTGAAGTGATGATTACTTCGCTAGGAATTTCTAAAAATTCTTCTTCAAAACTTCCTAAAAGTGCATTAGGATATTCTGTGATAGCAACTACTTCAGCTAAAAGCTCTTCATCTTCTCCAATTTGTATATTTTTTTGACTTTCTATGAGTTTAAATTGCTCAAGTATTTTTTCTTTTCTTTTGATTGGATCAAGGATGATATAGTTTTTTTCTAGTAGTTCAAAATATTCTTTTGCATTGTTAAAATCTTGCAAATCATAGCTTACACTTCTGTGAATGAAAGTTTTTTTAGCACTTTTCACCCCATAACTTTGAAAATTAACAAGTTCATCATTTAAAATGCAAGCTATAGAACGGATAGCACGGATGAATTCAAAAGAATTTGCGCCCCAGCGCATGCTTTTGCCAAAACTAAGACTTTTTAGAAATTTTTCTACCATTTCTCCTAAAATTTCTTGACTTTGCAAACCTTTAATAGCTTTTTGATGGTATAAAACTTCTTTGCCTTTGATTTCTTTAAAAGTGAGTTCATTTTCACTGATCCCTGCTTTTTGTAGGAAGCTTTGCCCCGCAGGAGTTAAAACCCCATCTTTATAAGCAACATTTTTAGGTGCTCCTATAAATTCAGCAAAGCTATCTTCTTGTTTGTCTGCAAAATTTTCATGAAAAAAAACTAAACGACGCGGAGTATAATAAAATTTAAAATCACTTAGCAAGCGGTATTCTTCTAAAATATTTTTCCATTTTTTTTCTATATTAGCTAATTCTTTTAGCAAAGGAATAGCAGGTAATTCTTCTGTGCCGATTTCTATTAATAATTCACTCATAATTTACTCTTTTTAAAATTTATTTCTAATTTTAACTAAAATTTCATTAAAAAACTTATAAATACTTTTCTAAAAAGCCTTTAAGTTCACTAGCGTTGCTAAATTCATTTTCTTTTAAATTTTTTTGATACCATTTGGCATGAAAATAAGGCAAATTAGCATTTTTAGCACATTCTTTATCTTTTTGACTATCTCCTATAAAAACACTTGTTTTATATGGAGCCTCGCTTTTTAAAAGCTCTAGCATCATAGGATGAGGTTTGGGTTCTATGCCCAAGCTTACGCCTAAAATTTTATCAAAATAAGGAATGATATCGTGTTTTTTAAGTATGTTTGAAAGTGAGCTTTGTGGGGCGTTAGTAGCAATAGCTAAAAAACAATTTTTGCTTTTTAAAAATTCTAAAAGTTCTTTTACTCCTTCAAAAAGCACCACGCTTTGTTCATAGTGCTTGACAAAATATTTTTCATAGCCTTCTTTAAAACTAGAATGATGGAAATTTTCTATATTGTAAAGTTCTTTTGCCCAGTCAATATTGGGAGTATTGATGGTTTGCATAATGATTTCTCTTGAAAGTGGGGCTAGATTTAAATCCTGTCTTATTTCATTAACTGCACAAGAAATGGCATTTGCACTATCGATTAAAGTTCCATCCATATCAAAAAATACATTAATCATTCATAATCCTTTAAATAATTTTTATGTTTTTCTTTTTTCTCACCTTGTTTTTTTTGCTTATCTAAAGCATTGGCAAGATTTAAAAGCTCGTTTTTTTCTTTGGAAAAATCTAAACAAGCATTGACAAAAAATTCAAGATTTTTTGCATAGGTTGAGTTAAGATTTACCGCGGGATTTTTTTCAAAAAATTTAGTATTTTTTAACATTCTTTCTTCAAATTTAGTTTTATCAAAATCTTCTTTTTTAAGTGCAGATATAGCGCCATTGAAAAATTTTTCAAGATTTCTTAGGTATTTTACGCGTAAGGCTTTTTCTTCATTTTTTGTCAAAATTCTTCCTTAGGTATTTTTGTGAATGCGGCATTCTAGCGCTTCTTGAACCAAATTTCTAGCAATTACTTTTTCAGAGCGAATGATGCGTATATGTTCATCTATACTAGAAAAAAGCATCTTTTTTAAAGTTCCATTTACATGGATGATTGTGTCTATAGGTTTTGGATAATTAGCTAGCACTTGACATAAAATTTCAAGTTTAGCTTCATTTGTAACTGTGATAATGGTTACGGCACATTCTTCTATATTGGCAATTTTTAAGGTTTCTTCTTGAGCAGCATTGGCAAAAACGACATTTTCACCTCGACTAACTCCAAGTTCTACTAAATTTAAATCACTTTCTAAAACAAGATAAGGTACGCCTGTGTTTTTGATTTTTTGTACGACTTCTTGTCCTAAGCGTCCATAGCCAAAAACAACAAGATGATTTTTAAGCTTGATATTACTGTCAATATTTTGCACAGCGTTGGTATTAAGTGCTATATCTTCTACAACATTGGTAATTTTTCTTATATTGTTTAAAATAAAAGGCGTGATAATCATGGTTAAAATAGAAACAACAATTAAAATTTGTGAAGTTTTAATATCAAGCATATTTTTTGCTTGTAAAAGAGAAAAAATTGCTAGGGCGAATTCGCCAATTTGCGCTATGGCAAAAGCTGTTTTAAGTGCTACTCTTTTTTTGGTGTAAAGAAATAAAAAGCCAAAAACTATGCCAAATTTTAAAGCCATTACAAGAAGGGTTAAAACTATGATTAAAAACCAATTTTGCGCCACTACATCAAGTTGAATTTGCATGCCTACAGTTATGAAAAAAAGCCCTAAAAGCAAATCTCTAAATGGGATCAAGTCTGCTTCTATTTTGTGTTTATATTTTGTTTCTGCTATCAAAGCACCTGCTATAAAAGCACCCAAGGAATAAGAAAATCCAAAATAATTTGCTAAAAAACTTGCTCCAATAACCATAAATAAAACAGTACTAATAAAAATTTCCTGAGAAGAAGTGTGGATAATGAGTCTAAAAATTCTATCCACTAGATATTTACCTATGAAAAATAATAAAGTGATTAAAATAAGTGCTGAAATTAAAGTGGTAAAAAGGAGTTTTTCTATGTTTTGATTGTTGGATGAAAAAATATCTACAAGCAAAAGCAAAGGAATAACGGCTATATCTTGAAAAAGCAAAATTCCCAATGCTTTTCTGCCATATTGCTCATTTATATCGCCATTATCATTTAAAATTTTAAGCACCACTGCGGTTGAAGAAAGTGCTAGTGCAAAGCCTGCTATGGTAGCGCTTTTATCTCCAAGTCCTAAAATTCCTATAGCAAGTAGCATAAAAACAAAGCCACAAGTAAGCATCTGCAAAGAGCCGTTTAAAAAAACTTCTTGTTTCATTGCCATTAAATGCTTAAAAGAAAATTCAAGCCCTATGGTAAACATTAAAAACACTATACCAAATTCGGCTATATGGGTGATTTCGCCTTTGCCACTTAAATGATAAATTTCAGAAATGATTTCTCCAGCAGCTATATATCCAATAATAGTTGGAATTTCAAATTTTTTAAATATGACATTTAAAACTATAGCTATAGCAACGGTGATTAAAAAAATTTCTAAAAAATTATCCATTATTTTTATTTTTTCTCATAAAAAATCAAATCAAAGCTATTTTTATGCTTGACAACGGCTTTACTAGCCGCTTCTTTGTCTTGTTGTTTGCTTAATTCTAAGCGTAGTTCATCAATTAAATTTTCAAATTCGTGAAGTTGGTTTTTCAATTTTAAGATAACATCTACTCCAGCAAGATTGATTCCCATGTCTCTTGTTAAACGCAATATAAGTTTAATACGGTCAATATCCCTTTGAGAATAAAGTCTTATTTTGCCATCGGTTCTACTTGGCTCTATCAATCCTTCTCTTTCGTATTGCCTTAAGGTTTGTGGATGTATGCTTAAAACTTTAGCCACAACACTGATTAAATATACAGGTTCATCATAATGCTGTTCCATATTTTATTCCTTTCTTTAAGGTAATTTTTCTTTTAAGAGTTCTATAAATTTTTCATCAAGGGTATCTAAATTTGGCAAAACAACATTTAAAATCAAATACATATCCCCATAAATATCACTTTTTCTATTTTGCACACCATAACCTTTTAAACGAATTTTTTGGTTATTTTTTGAATTAGGCGTTATGTTAATTGTTGCTTCTTCCTTGCCTTCTTTGAGTGTTTTTATATTTATTTTTCCACCAAAAAGTGCAGTTTTTAAAGAAATATCAACCTTTTGATATAAATCATCATCTTCTCTTGTGTAAATAGGACTTTCTTCTATTTTTACAATAATGATTAAATCTCCTCTAGCTCCATTTCTGCTTTGTTTTCCTTTAGAGCGAATTCTTAGTTTCTCGCCTTCTTTTATACCATGTGGAATTTTAAATTTAATGGTTTCGCCTTGAAAATTAAAACTATGTTCCCCGCCTTTAACAGCTTTTTCGAAAGGAATGTGAAGCTCTAGATTGCTGTCTAAAATTTCTTCTTCAAAACCTCCAAATCCTCCAAAACCACTGCTAAAGCCTTTTGAAGAAAAGCCGTTAAAACCCCCTCTTGAGCGTCCACCAAAGCCTCCTCCAAAGAGATCTTTTAAAATATCGTCCAAATTTACCCCACCAGTATTTCTTGAAAAATCATGAAAACTTTGTCCACCAAACATAGAATCGCCGTATTGGTCATACTGAGCTCGTTTTTTTTCGTCACTTAAAATTTCATAAGCAGCATTAATTTCTTTAAATTTTTCTTCAGCACCTTTTTCTTTGTTGATATCAGGATGATATTTTCTAGCTAGGCGACGGTAAGCTTTTTTTATTTCATCTGCACTAGCGTTTTTGCTAACTTCAAGAGTTTCGTATAAACTATTCATGTTATATTTCCTTAAAAATTTTTACTTGATTATATAGAGGATTAAATTATAACATAAACTTTAGCCTAAGTCAATCAAGTTTTATAAATTTTTATCACTCAAGGTTTTATTTACAATTTTGTAAATTTTCGGTTTTATACTATGAAGACAGTAAAATATTTTACGAGATAATTTATCTTTAAGAACAAAAGGAAATGAAATGAAAAAGATTTTTTTATCATTAAGTTTAGCAAGTGCTTTATTTGCTGCAAGTATTAATTTTAACGAATCGACTGCAACGGCTAATCGTGTGAATCCTGCTGCTGGAAATGCAGTGCTTTCTTATCATGATTCTATTAAAGATGCAAAAAAATCAGTGGTTAATATTTCCACCTCAAAAACTATTACAAGAGCAAATCGTCCAAGCCCTTTGGATGATTTTTTTAATGATCCTTATTTTAAACAATTTTTTGATTTTGATTTTCCTCAAAGAAAAGGAAAAAATGATAAAGAAGTGGTGAGTTCTTTGGGATCAGGGGTGATTATTTCAAAAGATGGTTATATAGTAACAAATAATCACGTTGTAGATGATGCTGATACGATTACAGTGAATTTACCAGGAAGCGACATAGAATATAAAGCAAAACTTATAGGTAAAGATCCAAAAACAGATTTGGCTGTTATAAAAATAGAGGCTAATAATCTTTCAGCTATTACTTTTACAAATTCTGATGATTTAATGGAAGGAGATGTTGTTTTTGCACTTGGAAATCCTTTTGGAGTTGGTTTTAGTGTTACAAGTGGGATAATATCTGCTTTAAACAAAGACAATATAGGTTTAAATCAATATGAAAATTTTATACAAACAGATGCTTCTATCAATCCAGGAAATTCAGGTGGAGCTTTGGTGGATAGTCGCGGATATTTAGTAGGTATTAATTCAGCTATTCTTTCTCGTGGTGGTGGAAATAACGGCATAGGTTTTGCCATACCTTCAAATATGGTTAAAGATATAGCTAAAAAACTTATTGAAAAAGGCAAGATTGATAGAGGATTTTTAGGTGTGACTATTTTAGCTTTGCAAGGTGATACTAAAAAAGCTTACAAAAATCAAGAAGGAGCTTTAATCACTGATGTTCAAAAAGGTTCAAGTGCTGATGAAGCAGGGCTTAAGCGTGGAGATTTAGTTACTAAAGTTAATGATAAGGTTATAAAAAGTCCTATTGATCTTAAAAATTATATAGGAACTTTAGAGATTGGTCAAAAAATTTCATTAAGTTACGAAAGAGATGGAGAAAATAAGCAAGTAAGTTTTATTCTTAAAGGTGAAAAAGAAAATCCTAAAGGCGTACAAAGCGATTTGATTGATGGTTTGAGTTTGAGAAATTTAGATCCAAGACTTAAGGATCGTTTGCAAATTCCAAAAGATGTTAATGGTGTTTTGGTTGATAGTGTTAAAGAAAAGAGCAAAGGAAAAAATTCTGGTTTCCAAGAGGGTGATATTATCATAGGTGTTGGACAAAGTGAAATTAAAAATTTAAAAGATTTAGAACAAGCTTTAAAACAAGTTAATAAAAAAGAATTTACCAAAGTTTGGGTATATCGCAATGGTTTTGCGACTTTGCTTGTGCTTAAATAAAAATAACGGAAGGATTTTCCTTTTGTTATAAATTTTAGTTTAAAATTAAAATTAAGTTTAAAATAAAGGAAAACTATGACAAATATCCTTATGATAGAAGATGATTTAGAGCTTGCTGAAATTACGGCTGAGTATTTAGAAAAATTTGATATGAAAGTTGATATCGCACACGAGCCTTATATAGGTCTTTCAAAACTTGCTTTAAAAGAATATCAGCTTATAATTTTGGATCTTTCCTTGCCAGGACTTGATGGACTTGAAGTGTGTGAGGAAATTCGTAAAAAGTATGATACGCCTATTATTATCTCAAGCGCTAGACATGATATTACAGATAAGGTTAATGCTTTAGAATTGGGCGCGGATGATTATTTGCCAAAGCCTTATAATCCTAAAGAACTTCAAGCGCGCATTAAAAGCCATTTAAGACGCATTTCAAATACAAAAAGCGCCATAGCAAAAAGCGTTAAAGATCTTGTTTATGATCAATACAAGCATATCATCACAATGAAAGGACAAGAGCTTACTTTAACTAATGCTGAATTTGATATTTTAAGCTATTTGATTAAAAAAGAGGGTGGAGTGGTAAGTCGTGAAGAGCTTGTTTATAATTGTTCTTCTATTAGTGAGGATTCTAGTAATAAAAGTATAGATGTTATTATCAGTAGAATTCGTCAAAAGATGGGAGATGATCCAAAAACTCCAAAATATATTCACTCTATACGTGGAATAGGTTATAAGCTTACTCAATGAATAAATCTTCGATTTTTTATACTATAACTTTTATTTTTATTTTTGCTGGGGTTAGTGTTATACTTGGCTTTTTGTGGCTTATAGAATATGATCAGCAAAATTATACTAGAGAATTAAACACAAAATATTCTTTGATAGCTAATGCAAGGCTCTTAAATTTTGCAGGAGTTATCAGTGAAAAAGAATTTGAAGAGCAGACAAAAAATTATAATAAAATGGATGAGATAACAGAAGCAAAGCAGATCCGTAAAATTCTTTTTAGAGGTGATGTTTTAGCTAGGGTTGAGGTTAACAATGGCTTAATCGAGATTATTTCTTATAATAGACAGGTGTATTTAAATATTATTTATGATGGAAAGGTTTATCTTTATAAGGATCAAGATTATCAAACCTATAGGTATTTTATTATCAAAGCTATAGCTGTAGCTGTGATTTGTATTCTTGTATTGCTTTATATTTATATATTTAAAAAATTAAAACCACTTAAAAGACTTAAAAAACAAATTGATAAATTTGCCCAAGGAAAGCTTGGTGATATAGAAGATGTAAGCACTGGGGTGGATGAAATTTCACAAGTAAGTGAAGCTTTTTATCAAGCTATTGTTCAAATTCGAAAGTTAAACCAATCTCGTCAGTTTTTTTTAAGAAATATTATGCATGAACTCAAAACTCCTATTACTAAAGGGCTCTTAACTTTAGAAATGATAGAAGATAATAAATATAAAGAGCGCTTAAATGGGGTTTTTACTAGACTTGAAATTTTAATTAATGAATTTGCTGCTATTGAGCAAATTACTTCAGGGGCTGCTTTTATAAATAGAAAAAAATACAATATTTTAGATGTTTTAGATGAAGCCAAAGAAATTGCAATGCGAGATGATAGCAATATACGTATTTTTATGGAAGAAAGTTTTTTTGTAAATGTGGATTTTAAACTTTTTACTACGGCGATTAAAAATATGATAGATAATGGTATTAAACATTCTGAAGATGGGTTTGTGCAAATTGATATTATAGATGATTATATTTGTTTTAAAAATCGTGGTCCTGAGCTTAACAATACTTTAGAATACTATACTCAAGCTTTTACTCAAGGATCAAAACAAAAATCAAGTTTTGGATTAGGGCTTTATATTGTAAATACTATTTTAGAAACACATGGAATGAAGCTTGATTATTTATATGAAGATGGGGTAAATTTGTTTTATTTTAGAAATTTAAAAAGTGTTATTGTTAAGGAGTAAATTAATTTTTTTACATAAAAAATGCATTTTTGTGAAAAAACCCTTGACAAAGTTTTTTAATTTTACTATAATCACATTTTACTTTTAAATATTCCGGATTAGCTCAGCGGTAGAGTAGTCGGCTGTTAACCGATTGGTCGTAGGTTCGAATCCTACATCCGGAGCCACTTTTTTAACTCCATTTTTAATATTCATAAATGTATTTTAATATAAAAAAATAATAAGTCTTTATCACAAAAAATTGTGATAAAGTTTTTATTTTGTTTGTTTAAGATTTTTGATAATTTTATCTATTTTTTTACTCGCCTTTTGATAATCCCCATCTTTAAGTTCTTCTAGGGCGTTAACAGCAAAAGAAAAATCTTCAACTTCATTAAGATAAACCTCTATAGCTTCTTTTACTATGGCTGATTTTGGTTTAGAAAGATTTTTACTTAAATTATCCAAACGCTCCTTAAGCTCTAAAGGTATTCTAAAAGAATAAGTTTTTACATTGCGTTTCATTTTATCCTCCTTAAGAATGTTTTTTGTAAAATTTTATAGCTTGTTTACAAGTTTTACAAGTAAATTTATGACCTTGTGATTCTATTTTTTGATGAATGATATAAGGAACATCGTGAATTTTACCAGGACAATTACAGGTATAAAGATAAAATTGTGGATGCTCATTATCTTCATCTTCTGCTGCTTCAAAGCTAACATCACCACCATCATCTGTAGACAAAGAAGAGCTTCTCCATTCTTCAACTTTCATGTCTTCATATAGTATGTGTTCTAAAAGCCACTTTTTAGCCACTATATAAAGTTTTTCTTTAAGATCATTGGTTGATTTGATATCTTTGATTAAGTTAATCATGGTTTGGATGATTTCTTTATGTATTTTTCGATGTTCTTCTAAATTTGGATAGCCTATTAGCTGCATGTATTTTTCTTCATCATTAAAGTGATCTTTCATATAATTAAAAAATTCAGCCAAAAGTTCTTTGACTTCATTTTTACTTACAGATCTATCTGATACAACTTCAACTTTTGCAGCAAGTTCAAAAAGCTTTTTATGTTGCTCATCAATTTTAGCATTGTGTACACTATAGCTGTTATCCCATTTTGGAAGCATTTTAACCCCTTAAGGAAAAATTTATTTGTATAAAAGGATTATAGATAAAAATAAATTAAATAAAAATGAAATTTTATTAAATAAATTGATAAGAATTTTGATACAATGATATATATTTAAGAGATTTGAAGTTAGAAAGATTTAAATTATGGCTGCTAAAATTTTACTTTTAGAAGATGATTTGAGCTTGAGTGAGATCATTGAAGAGTTTTTAAACGATGAGGGATATGAAGTATTTTTATGCGATAATGCGCAAGAAGCTTTAGATATGGCTTATGAAAGATATTTTGATCTTTGGATTTTAGATGTAAAAGTTCCTTTAGGAGATGGATTTTCATTGCTTAAAGAATTAAGAAAAAGCGGAAAGCAAACTCCAGCGATTTTCATGACTTCTCTAAACACAACAAACGATTTAAAACAAGGCTTTGAAGCAGGTTGTGATGATTATATAAAAAAACCTTTTGAACTTGCCGAGTTATCTATTAGGGTTAAAGCTTTGCTTAAAAGAGCTTTTTCACATAAAAATGAAGATTTTGAAGATTTAGGGGATGGATTTAGATTTGAATTTACTACACAAATTCTTTACTATAATAATAAAGCTTTGGCTTTGCCGAGTAAAGAAATAAAGCTTTTGTCTTTATTGCTTAAAAATAAAAACAACTTTTTAAGCACAGAGAGAATTTTTGAAGAACTCTGGGATTATGATGAGGAGCCTAGTGAGCTAAGTTTAAGGGCTTATGTGAAAAATTTACGTAAAATTTTAGGAAAAGAAAAAATTATAAATCAAAGAGGCAGGGGATATTGCTATGGCTAAAAAAGTCATTAGGCAAATTTTATTAATTTACCTAACAACTACAGGTATTTTTTTAACTATTTTTTTTGCATTATGGTATCAAAAATTATATGAAGAATTAGTTGTTTTAAAGGGTGCCACTTTGAGAGAAAGTCATAGAAATATTGTTATAAGCATCTTAAATTCTCGTTTTACCCCTATAGATATAAGCGCAAAAAATATTGCTCAAAGCACAGCACTAAAATTTGCTATATTTGATGCTAAAAAGATTGTTTTTAGTAATATAGATTTTGATTTAAGAAAAGCAAAAATTGAGCTTAAAGGTAGAGGTATTTGTGATAATAAGGTTTTTTTCCTTGCTCCTATGAGTGCAGATCATTATTTTTTAAGACATGCTAGCAATGAAGAAGTAAATACTAACGATGGTTTGCAAATTTTAATACAGGGTGAAGATGTTGGCAAAGATCTTTTTTGGATTAGAACGAAAGTTTTTAGTTTTGCTATTATGGCTTTTTGCATATTGGGTTTAATATCTTATATTTTAGTAAAAATTGCTCTAAAGCCTTTAGAGGATAAAATCAGCACACTAGATCGTTTTATTAAAGATTCAACTCATGAACTCAATACCCCATTAAGTGTTATTTTGATGAGTATAGAACAACTTGAGCATCAAAATTTAGGAGATAATGCTAAATTTACAAGGATTAAGCTTGCTGCAAAAAGTTTGTCTCAAGTGTATTCTGATCTTGTTTTTTATAATTTCCCTAATACCTTAGAAACAGAAAAACAAAAATTTGATTTAAGAATACTACTTGAAGAAAGATTGGAATATTTTAAAGTATTTTTTGAGCAAAAAAAAATTACACTAAAGCTTGATTTAAATCAAGCAAATATTTTTGCTCCTAAAAGTCAAATTTCTAAATTGATTGATAATCTTATAAGCAATGCTATTAAATACAATAAAAAAGGTGGAGTAATTTCTATAATTTTAAAAGCCAATTTTTTAAGTATTGCGGATACAGGTTGTGGAATTTCAAAGTCCAATTTAAATCATATTTTTGATAGATATACAAGATTTAATACCGATCAAGGAGGATTTGGTATAGGGCTTTCTTTGGTAAAAAAAGTTTGTGATGATAATGATATTAAGATTATTTGCGAATCTGTAGAAAATCAAGGGAGTGTTTTTAAATTAAATTGGTAATCAGCAAGGATTTTCCTTGCTGATAAGAGGTTAGAGCAGATATTACATCATTCCGCCCATGCCACCCATTCCTCCCATACCGCTCATATCTGGCATAGCAGGTTTATCTTCTTTAATTTCGCTAATTGTTGCTTCTGTGGTTAAAAGCATACTAGCTACAGAAACTGCATTGAGTAAAGCTACTCTTTCTACTTTAACAGGGTCGATAATTCCACTTTCAAGCATATTAACATATTCGCCTTTTGCAGCATCAAATCCTGTGTTTTCATCTTTAGCATTTTCTACGCTATTTACAACCACACCTGCATCAAATCCTGCATTTTCAGCAATTTGTCTTAAAGGTGCTCTTAAAGCTCTTTCAACGATAGCTGCGCCAATTGCTTCATCACCCTGTAGATCAAGTTTGATTTTAGCTTTTGCTTTGATAAGCGCTGCACCACCACCAATTACTATACCTTCTTCAACTGCTGCTTTAGTAGCGCTTAAAGCATCGTCAACGCGATCTTTTTTCTCTTTCATTTCAGTTTCAGTTGCTGCACCTACTTTAATAACTGCAACACCACCACTTAATTTTGCAAGTCTTTCTTGTAATTTTTCTCTGTCATAATCTGAAGTTGTTTCAGCAATTTGTGCTTTGATTTGATTGACTCTCGCATCAATATTTGCTTTTTCGCCTGCACCATTTACTATGGTTGTATTGTCTTTATCGATGATTACACTAGAAGCTTGTCCAAGATCTTGTATAGTCGCACTTTCAAGAGTTCTTCCAAGTTCTTCAGAAATCACTTCTCCGCCTGTTAAAATCGCTATATCTTCAAGCATAGCTTTTCTTCTATCGCCAAAACCTGGAGCTTTCACTGCTGAAATATTAAGAACACCGCGAAGTTTATTTACAACCAAAGTTGCAAGCGCTTCACCTTCAATATCTTCAGCGATAATTAAAAGTGGTTTGCCTGTTTTTTGAATTTGTTCTAAAACCGGTAATAAATCTTTTAAATTTGCAATTTTTTTATCAAAAAGCAGGATATAAGGGCTTGAAAGCTCTACTGTCATTTTTTCTGCATTAGTGATAAAATAAGGGCTTAAATAACCTCTGTCAAATTGCATACCTTCAACTACATTTAATTCATCATTGATTGATTTTGCCTCTTCAACAGTGATAACACCATCTTTGCCTACTTTTTCCATAGCATCAGCAATTAAATTGCCGATTTTTTCATCAGAGTTGGCTGAAATTGTAGCAACTTGTGCAATTTCTTTTTTATCTTTTACTTCGCGAGAAAGTTTTTTAAGTTCTGCTACTATAGCTTCGCAAGCCTTATCCATACCGCGTTTTACTTCGATAGGATTTGCACCTGCTGTGATATTTCTTAAACCTTCTTTGAAAATTGCATGAGCTAAAACCGTTGCAGTAGTTGTTCCATCGCCTGCTTGATCAGCTGTTTTACTCGCTACTTCTCTTACGAGTGAAGCACCCATATTTTCAAGACTATCTTTAAGCTCTACTTCTTTAGCAACACTTACGCCATCTTTAGTAATGCTTGGAGCACCAAAGCTTTTTTGGATTAAAACATTGCGTCCTCTTGGCCCCATAGTTACTTTTACCGCGTCATTAAGTTTTTTAACGCCCTCGTAAAGTTTATTTCTTGCTTCATCTGAAAAAATAATTTCTTTTGCCATTTTTTATCCTTTTTTATAAATTATTTTAAAATTCCTAAGATATCATCTAAATTTAAAACTAAATATTCATTATTATCAAGTTTAATTTCTGTTCCACCGTATTTAGCAAACACGATTTTATCACCATTTGCAATATCAGTGATTTCTTTACTTACTGCTACTACTTCACCCATTAAAGGCTTTTCTTTAGCATTATCTGGTATAATTATGCCTGAGGCTGTTGTTTTAGTTTCTTCTACGCGTTTAACTAGAACACGCTTTCCTAAAGGTTGAAAATTCATTTTTGTCCATCCTTAAAAATATTGATTTTAGCACTCTTTAATTTAGAGTGATAATATCATACTATAAAAAATGAATTTTGTCAATACTTTAAATTAAAATATTTATAAAAGTTTAGTTTTATAGACTAAAGTTATTTTATAAAATAAACTAAAGGATAAAAATGAAAAAGATTTTTTATGGCATTGTAGCTTTTGTTGTTGTGCTTTTAATCGCTCTTTGTACCATGCTTTTTACAAGTTTTGGTAATAATATAGTGGCAAATATAGCACAAAAAAAGATCAAAGAAAATGCGGGATTAGATGTAAATATCACGCGTTTTAATTTGCGTTTTTCAAGTCTTGAACTGCAAGCAAATATTGCAAATATGGCAGATTTCAATCTCAAGGGAGCTTTGAGTCCTTTTAAGCTTGGATTTGATCTTGACTATCTTATTTCTTTAAAGCAAAATTATGCTAAAAATTTAGGTTTAAATTTAAATCAAAACCTTTCTTTTGGCGGTAAAATTCAAGGCAAGGCAAGTGATTTTGCTTTAGATGGAAGGGGTTACTTACTAGGTTCAAATGTACTTTTAAATGCGAGAATGTATAATTACAGCCCTATCGCTTTAAATTTAGATGCACAAAATCTTAAGATAGAAGAAATACTTCATCTTTTATCTTATCCTAGTTATGCTAAAGGTTTTTTAAATGCTCAGGCAAAAATTTCAGCACAGAATTTAAAACCTGATGGAAATATTATCATAAAACTTGATACAAGCTATATAAACTACGAGGCGATAAAAAAAGATTTTTCTTTAGACTTGCCTTTAAATTCTAATCCTAAAGCAGAAATTTTAGCCAATGTTAAAGAAGATAAGATTTATGCTGTAAGTAAAATTTACAATGATTATCTTAACTTACAAACCCAAAAAACTCTTTATGATATGAGTAAGAATATTTTAAGTACTGATTTTAATTTAAATATTCCTTCTCTTGCAAAGCTTGAAAAACTTACAAAAACTAGATTAAATGGTAGTTTGGGCGTGATAGGCGAAACAAGTGTTGTAAATAATGCCTTATCAAGTTTAAATGCTCAAGTTATCGGACTTGGTGGAGAGGTAAAGGCAAGTTTGAAAAATAATAAAATTTTTGCAGATATTAATGAAGCAAGTTTGGAAAAATTATTAGCTCTTGCAGGATATGGAGCTTTAGTTTCTGGAAATTTAAATGCTAAACTTTTAAATGCGGATTTGGATTTTTCTAATTTCGATCTTGAGGCAAAAATAAACAATGCAAAGATTAACACCAATGAGCTTAAAAAAATTGCTAAAATAGAACTTCCAAATACAATTTTTAGTCTTGATGCTAAAGCAAATGCAAAAAATAGTAATATTTCTTACAATGCTTTACTTGCTTCAAATTTACTTAATATCAAAAAACTTCAAGGAACTTATAATTTAAAAAATAGTGAGTTAAATACAGATTTAAATGCTTTTATTGATGATTTGTCTCAGTTTAGTGCTATAGCGGGACAAAAATTACAAGGTAAGGCAGATCTTAATGCAAAAGCTCATATTATAGGTACTCAAATACAAAATTTAAATGCAAATGCAAATTTGGCAGATGGCGTAATCAAAGCTGATTCAAATGGTAAAAAACTTGATTTGAACATTGATAAACTTGATTTATCTAAACTTTTTGTTATAGCAGGTATGCCAAATTATGCCAGTGGGGTTGTTAATGCAAAAGTTAATTTAGATAATATCGATTTTAACAACCTTAATGGTAAAGCAAATTTAGAGGCTAAAGGCATTTTAAATGCTGCAACTTTAACTAAAATTTTAAATAAAAATTTTCCAAACAATACAAGTTATGATTTAAATACTAAAATTAATTTCAAAAATAATATAGCTCAATTTGATTCTGTTTTAAATTCATCTTTAGCTGATCTTACAAAACTACAAGGAAGTTTTGATATAAGTAAGATGCTTTTAAATTCGGATTTTAATCTAAAGATAAATGATTTTTCAAAACTAGGCTTTTTGTTAGATAGAAAACTTAAAGGTAAAGCAGAATTTAATGGAAAGGTAGGTTTTGATAAGAGTTTAAATTTTGTTGTAAATAGTCCAAATTTATTTGAAGGAAAACTTCAAAGCACACTTAAAGATAACCTTTTACTTGCTGATTTAAATGGAGTGGATTTAAGTAGTCTAGCTCAAGGTTTGGATTTTATGGATATTTATCAAGGTAAGGCGGACATGAAGGCAAATTACAATCTTTTAAGCGAAGAAGGCGAGGTTAATTTGGATATGAAAGAGGGTAAATTAAAACCAAATCTTATTACCAATGCTTTAAAAATTTTAACATTAAAAGATATTACAGATGATGTTTATCGTACTGCTAATGCTAAAGCTTTGATTAAAAAAGAAAATATCAAGCTTGATCTTAATATGCAAGCAGATCGTTCTTATATTTTAGTACAATCAGGAGCTTTAAATTCTAAAAGTGGAGCTTTAAATTTGCCTTTTGATATTAAACTTGATAGAGCTAATTTTAAAGGAAGTATTACAGGAACTACAGAAAATCCTAAAGTAAATTTAAATGCAGGAAGTGTTTTAAATTCTATTAAAAATGTAGTGGGTGGCGGCGTGAGTGATGGTGCTAAAAATACAGGCAATAAAGTAGATAAAGCGGTAAATAAATTATTAAATAAGATTTTCTAAGGTAAAAAATGTTTAATGGACTCATAAGAGAAATTGCCAAAGTTCAATCTTATCAAAACAATACTTTAAGTTTAACAGCTAAGCATCGTCCAAATCTTGGCGATAGTATAGCTGTAAATGGAGCTTGTTTGAGTGTGACAAAACTTTATGAGGGAGGTTTTGAAGTGGAACTTTCTCGCGAAAGTCGCACTCATATAGCTGTAGAAAATTTAAAAGATAAGGTTCATATAGAACCTGCTTTAAGATATGGCGATAGAATCGATGGACATCTTATGCAAGGGCATATTGATTTTATTGGTATACTTGAAAAGATTCAAAAAGATGAAAATGGAGTGGATTTTCATATAACTTTACCTAAAGAAGCTATGAAATTTATGGCAGAAAAAGGAAGTATAGGTGTTGATGGGGTAAGCCTTACTATCAATGAAATTTTAAAAAATGGTATTAGGCTTACTATTATTCCTATTACTTTTAAAGAAACGCTTTTTAAGGACTATCAAGTAGGTAGAAAAATAAATATAGAAAGCGATTTGCTTGCTCGTTATATTTATGCACAATTACAAGGTAAAAACAAAGGATTATCATGGGAAGAAGTGGAAAGAATTTCTTATCTTTATTAGAAAATGATAAAGTCGGTATTTTTTGTGCTTTTGATAAGGATTATAATGTTTTTAGGGCTAAAATTCATAATGAGAATTTATTTTCTCATTTAGGTTTTAAAGATATTGAAAAATGTGTTTTTATGGATCAAATTCACTCTCATAAAGTTATCATTTATGATGAAAATTTAAAAAATCTCAGTTGTGATGGACTTATAAGTAAAGAAAAAAATACTGCTCTTTGTGTCTTAAGTGCGGATTGTCTGCCTTTGATCTTATATCATGAAAGTGGCATTATAGCAGCTTTGCATTCAGGTAGAAAAGGAAGCTTTGAAAATATCCTAAAAGAATGCGTTGATCAAATTATTATGCAAAATATACATTTAGATAAGAATAAATTTCATCTTTTTATTTTACCTGGAATTTGTGCTAAAAATTATGAAATAGATGGAGAAATTTTAGAATTTGCTAAAAAAGAATTTAAAGAATTTGTTCAAGATAATAAACTTGATTTAAAAGCCTTGGTAAAATTTCAAGCTCAAAATTTAGGCATTGAAAATATTAAAGATTGTGGAATTTGTAGTTTTGATGATGAGAGTTTTTTTTCTTATCGTCGCGATAAAACGCCTAAGCGTTTTGTGAGTGTGGTTTATTTAAAGGATTAAAATGTATGAAAGAAAAGATTTAAGAGTGTTAAAAATCATTCAAAAAGCTAGAGAATTTGGCGATGGGGATTTGTTAAATGAAGCTTTGGTAAAACAATTAATTGATGCAGATTTTTGTGAAATTAGTGAAAAAGAAAAAGAAGAGCTTGCAACTCTTCTAAATTCTTTAATCAATGCGAAAGATAAAGCGTTGTTGAGTAATTAAAATTCTATATAGTTTTCAAAATCTTCTTCTTTTGGAGGATTAGGTTGATTCGAGGCTAGGGCTTCTTTAACAACCTGCTCGTATCCAGCTATGATATGTTTAAAATTCTCTTTTGCTTTTCCACTAAGTTCTGATTTGGCGATTTTTACAACAGATGCAGGATTTATAGCTTTATTATTTAAATATACTCCAAAATGCAAATGAGGCCCTGTGCTCATACCTGTTGAACCAACATATGCAATTACTTGTCCTTGATTTACCTTTTGTCCGTTTTTAATTTTTGCAAAACGACTAAGATGAGCATATAAAGTCATATAGCCCGAGTCATGCTTGATTTGAATTACATTTCCATAACCACCTTTTGTGCCTATAAAGGTTACTACTCCTTTGCCAGCACTTTTCACAGGAGTTCCAGTAGGTGCAGCATAGTCTATACCAAGATGGGCCCGATAGCGTTTTAATATAGGATGATATCTTGCTGTTGTAAAAGGAGAAGAAATTCTAGTGTAATTCACAGGTTTTGTAAGTAAAAAAGATTCTAACTCTTTGCCATCGCGATCATAGAATATATCATTATAAGAAAAGACTTCTCTTGCGCTTTTATTGATTTCTACCATTGCCATTTTTATATTTATATCACCCCAAAGTTTACCCATGCGTCTTTTTTGCTCATAATATAGGGTTACTTCATCACCTTTTTGGATATTACGAAAATTTATACTTCCTCGAAAAGCACGAACCATAGCACGAGCTAAAGTACTGCTACCACTTTCTTCATAGACATCTTGATAGGCAGAGCTTTTAATGGTTAAATGTAAAATTCTATCTTCTTTTTGATAAGATACAGGAGTAAAAGCAAGAGTGTATTGCCCATCTTTATCTTTATAAATGTGAATTTGTAAGTCATCACTAATTGGAATTAAAACTTGTTCTATGTTGTTGTTTTCATCTTTTAAAACTTGATATTTTATTTTGTAGGCTATATCAGAAGCGAGCTCTTGATCTTCTCTATCAAGTCCATAATAAAGCGACATAGGTATGGAATTTCTTTGTAAGAATTTAAGCAAGGTATCTCCATTATCCCAAGTTAGCTCTTCAACACTTAAAGCTGCAAAACTTTGAACAACAAAAATAAATAAAAGTAATAATTTTTTCATGAGATAACCTTAATTTTTAAAAGAATTTTGAAATTTAAAAGCTATATTTTACTTTATTTTTCTTACAATTGCTTAACAAAAAAGGATTATAATTCTATAAATTTTTATTTAAGGAGCAAATTTGTTTAAAACTATAGTATGTTTTTTAGCTTTAAACCTTAGCCTCTTTGCGGTTGGATTTGATTTAAAACCTATAAAAAGTGAACTTGTAAAAGTTGATGATATTTATGGTTATATTAAAGATAGTGATGATATAAAACTTTATTCAAGTGGCGTAGTAGTACAACATTTTAGCAATTCGCAAAGTATCATCGCTAGAGCAAGTGTTATAGATAAAAAAAATGGTTTGGCAAAATTAGAATTTAGTGTTTTTTCAGCTCTTAAGCAAGATGCTTTGCCTTTACCAAATGTTTTACCTAAAGTAGGTGATGAGGTTGTTTTAAATTTTCTTTATGATAGAGGATTGGTAATTGCTCCTGATGAACAAACTTATAATGAACTTGTTAGAGAATTTCCGCAGATATATTTTACCCATATTGATATTTTTGGAGCACAATTAATTAGAACGGCTACTCTTTCTCCTAAGCGTTCAGATTTTAGGCAATTTTGCGATGATAATGCGGTCGGCATTTTGGTTGTGGCTTTGGAAAATCATGCAGAAGTTGTGGATTGTCAAGATTTTAATAAGCTTTATGAAGTGCCTATAAGCAAGCCAACTAGCGTTCAGGTTCCTTTTTATTCTCGTATAGGTGGATATAAAAGTAATTTTTTTGATTTTAACTCTCAAGAAATAGGAAATTATTATAGGTATTATGATGCTTTGATTAATCTTCCTAAGGTGCAATGAACATGAAAAAAGAATTTGAACAATATTTTAAACGATTTTTAGGAGAAGAAAACGCTTATTTTGATGAAATTCACAAAAGAGCTTATAGCTATGATGCGACAAAAAAACATTATTTACCCGATGGGGTTCTTTTTCCAAGAAATGAAGAAGATATTGCTCAAATTTTAAAATTTTGTAATGAAAATAATATCATAGTCATACCGCGAGGCTCAGGATCTGGTTTTACAGGAGGAGCTTTAGCTGTTAATGGCGGGGTGGTGCTTGCTTTTGAAAAGCATATGAATAAAATTTTAGAAATTGATCTTGAAAATTTAGTGGCTGTTGTGCAACCTGGGGTTATTAATATACATTTACAAAAAGAAGTAGCCAAATACGGGCTGTTTTACCCACCTGACCCTGCTAGCATGGAGTATTCAAGCTTAGGGGGTAATGTAAGCGAAAATGCTGGGGGAATGAGAGCTGCAAAATATGGCATTACAAAAGATTATGTGATGGCTTTAAGGGCTGTTTTGCCTAGCGGAGAAATCATTCGTGCAGGGAAACGCACTATTAAAGATGTAGCAGGTTATAATTTGGCAGGAATTTTAATCGCTAGTGAAGGTTCTTTGGCAGTTTTAAGTGAGCTTACTTTAAAATTAATACCTTTGCCTAAATTCAAAAAAACTGCTTTTGCTATTTTTCCAAGTGTAAAAAGTGCTATGAATGCGGTTTACAAAAGTCTTGCTAGCGGTGTAAGTCCTGTATCTATGGAATTTTTAGACAATCTTAGCATTAGAGCGGTTGAGAGCAAATTTAATAAAGGTTTGCCTATAGAAGCTGGAGCTATTTTGATTGCTGATGTGGATGGTAATGTTAAAGAGGCTATTGATGAGGATTTAAGAAATTTAGAATATTATTTTTTAGAAGCTGGCGCTAGCGAATTTAAAATAGCAAAAGATGAACAAGAAACCGCAGATATTTGGTTTGCTAGAAGAAATTGTTCTCAAAGCATTGCCATGTATGGAACTTTAAAACTTAATGAAGATATTACAGTTCCGCGTTCTAAACTACCTACTTTGCTTGAAGGTATAGATGAGATTTCTAAAAAATATGGTTTTAAAATTCCTTGTTTTGGACATACAGGGGATGGAAATGTGCATACTAATGTTATGGTTCCTGATAAAAATGATAAAGAGCAGGTGAAAAAAGGCTATGAAGCTGTGGAAGAGATTTTTAAATTAACAGTGAAACTTGGAGGAACTTTAAGCGGAGAGCATGGTATCGGACTCTCTAAGGCACCTTTTATGAATTTAGCTTTTTCTGAAGCCGAAATGAATTTAATGAGAAATATTAAAAAAGCTTTTGATCCAAATAATATACTAAATCCTTTTAAAATGGGACTTTAGAAGGTGAAAAATTTTTTTACTATTTTGCTAAATTTGCGTGATAAGGAAATTTTAAATTATGCAGCAGCGCTTAGTTTTTATACTGTATTATCTTTAATACCTATTTTATTTGTATGTTTTTCTGTTTTTACGCAAATTTCCAGTTTTAAAGCTTATTATGAAAAAGCAAAGCAAGTAATTTTTGCTTTTTTAATACCAACGCAACAAGATGTTGTTGCTACCTATATCGATACTTTTTTAAAAAATAGTGTAAATTTGGGTATTGTAGGTCTTATTGCTATGGCATTTACTTCTTTAGCTTTTTTTTCAGGCTATGATTTTGTAATCAATCGCATTACTAAAAATGAACCTAAAGGACTTTGGCAAAGTATTAGTTCTTATTGGACTCTTTTAACTCTTGTTCCTTTGGGGCTTGGGCTTAGTTTTTATATTTCAGGTTTTATCCAACAAACTTTAGATGATTATAAAATAGGGTTTAATTTTTTTGAAATTTTACCCTTTGTAATTATTTGGGGTTTATTTTTTATATCTTATTCAAGTTCTGTTCATAAGGGAACTCTTAAAAGTTTAGCTTTAGTATCTTTTGGAGCGGGTGCTATTTGGTATATAGGAAAAAATTTATTTGTATATTACGTGGTATATAATAAAACATACGCTAGCGTTTATGGATCTTTTTCTACTATTTTATTCTTTTTTATTTGGATTTATATTTCTTGGATTATTTATCTTTTTGGGCTTAAACTCTATTATTTTCTAAATCACAATCATAATGAAGGGAATAAAATTCGCAAAAATACAAAGAAAAGCTAGATATTTAAATCGCACAGAGATTAAAGAAGCAATAAGATAACTTATAAAAATCCAAAATGGGATATGGATATTAGTTCCATAAATTTTAAATTTAAAAAATTCATCTAAGATAAAATTGAGCAAATCTCCATAGTTTATAAGATGCAAAAATAATACTAAAGGATAAAATATTACAAAAATTCCACTCAAAATAATACCTAAAATTTGTTGGTAGCTTATAAGTGGAAAAAAATAAAGCACAGGTAAAACCATAGCAAAAAAAGTCCAAATATTAAGCAAAATAATATTTATAAGATTATTAAATTTATTTGCAAAATGATGCATATATAAAAAAATATAAAAAACACCTAAAATAGAAAATAAAAATCCAATACTAAATAAAAGTCTAGGGTAAAGAGAAATGCACAATAAAATACTACAAAAAAGCGTAAAGAAATTAATAATTTTTATATTTTTACACAATAGATAAAAAACCCAAAAAGCCATAATCAAGGAGCGCACAAAAGAAGGGACAAATCCTATTAAGCAAGCATAAGCTAAAAGTAGTGTAAAAATTAAAATACTTAAATCTAAACGTAAATTTCTATAAGGAAAATATCTTTTTTGGAAAAAACTATAAATTGGAGCTAAAATAAAGAAAATTAAACTAAAAAGTAAGCCTATGTGATAACCGCTAATTGCTATAAGGTGTGCTATGCCGTAGTAATTTACATCGTTTCTAAGCTCTAAAGATATGGGCAGTGCAAAAAATAAAGCACCATAAAATTCTTTAATCTTTTCATTTGTATGTTGATTTAAGAAGTAAGATATAATGGGATTGTATTCTTTTTCTTTTAATTTTTCAAAATCATAAGAAGGTGCGTAAAAACTTTTGCTCAGATAGTCTTTAAAGTTAATATTATGGGTGATAATTCTAAGGCTTAAAAATTGATTCTTGCTTAAATTTAAATCCTTAAAACTTGTAGTATAAAAAGTGAAGTTTTCAGTTTGTAACTTTAAAACCCAGTATTTTTTATTTTTTTTATTATATTTTATATATTGGTGCGTTAATAGAGCGTTGTCTATAAGGTAATGTTTTTGGTTTTTAAAGTTTAAAAAATTATTATATTCTAAAAGGATATTAAAAATAAAAATAACAACAACAGAGAAAAATAAATAATGAAATTCTTTAAAAGAGTAAGAAAAAGAATTCCATAGAGACATTATTTTTTAGAAAATTTACTTAAATAAAGCCAAATTATTCCGGCTAAAAATAATAAAAATAAAGGAGCAACATAAGGATATAAACTCAGTTTATCAAAAATTGCTTCAATAATATACCCAAAAGTATAAGCAGCAAAACCTAGAACAATAGCCCATGCCAAACTAGCTAGAGTATTGATAATAAAAAATTTAATAAAATTATATTTTGCCATACCTGCAGCTATGGGAATGAAAGTTTTTAAACCATAAATAAATTTTTGAGTTACAAGTAAAATAATTCCATGTTGTTTTGTTTTTATCATAGCAAGGGCTATCTTGCGTCGGTGTTTTTTAAAATAAGGCATAATGTCTTTTTTATAATATTTTCCAAGTATAAAAAGCAAAGTTGAACCTATGGTATTAGCAATAAAAGCAAGAGCAATGCAAAAACTAAGATCCATTTTTCCTTGAGAACTTAAAACTCCTGCAGCTAAAATTCCAACCATCCCACCCCCTAAAGAGTAAAAGAATAAAACAATATAACCATATTTTATTAAAGTATCAATCATATCTTGCATAATAAACCTTATTTAGCGTATTCTACAGCTCTAAGTTCACGTATAACATTGACTTTAATTTCACCAGGATATTGCATTTTTTCTTGAATTTCAGCTGCTATTTCCTTAGCTAAAAGTACACTTTCATCATCATTAACAAGCTGAGCATTGGCTATGACGCGAATTTCTCTTCCGGCATTGATTGCATAGGCATTTTTAATTCCTTCTTTACTTTTAGCGATATCTTCTAGCTCACTGACTCTTTTTAAGAAAGCTTCTAACACTTCTCTTCTAGCTCCAGGTCGTGCAGCACTTAAAGTATCTGCTGCACAAACAGCTGCTGATTCTATGCTTGTAGCTTCTTCGTGTCCATGATGTGCGTAAATAGCATTGATTACTACAGGATGCTCTTTGTAGCGTTTGCAAAGTTCTGCACCTAAATCCACATGAGATCCTTCAAAATCATGGGTTAATGCTTTTCCTATATCATGTAAAATTCCCGCACGACGTGCTAAATTCTCATCTCCACCACACTCAGCAGCAATGATTCCTGCAAGATGAGCCACTTCCAAAGAATGTGCTAAAGCGTTTTGTCCATAGCTTGCTCGGTATTTGAGTTTTCCTATGAGTTTTACAATTTCAGGGTGTATTTTATTTAAACCTAGATCCATAACTATGGTTTCGCCTTCTTCTAGAATGGCACTATCAAATTCTTTACACACTTTTTCGTGAATTTCTTCTATGCGCGCGGGTTGAATTCTGCCATCTTCAACTAAAAGTTCTATAACTTTTGTAGCAATAGCACGGCGATAAAGATTAAAACAACTTACTATAATAGCACCTGGTGTATCATCGATGATAATATCAACACCTAAAACCATTTCCAAGGTTTTAACATTGCGCCCTTCTTTACCAATGATACGTCCTTTAAGTTCATCGTTTTTAATGTTAATAACATTGATAAGTCTTTCAGCTGCAAATTCACCTGCAAAACGAGAAGTAGCTTGAGCAATGATGAAATTAGCTTTTCTTTTAGCTTCATTTTTTGCTTCTTCTTCATATTTTCTTACTATATGTGCAATTTGCTCGCGAGAATTTTCTTCTACTTTTTTAAGAATGATTTCTTTGGCTTCATTTTGTGTAAGTCCTGTCGAATGTTCTAAAATTTTTAAAACATCGTCAAGCTTTTCTTGATATTTATTTTTTAATTTATCAACATCAGATTGTAAGTCTTGAATGTGTTTTTGTGACTTGCAAAGGTATTCTTTATCTTCTTTTAGTTTTTCTTCTTCTTGCTGAAGTTTTTGTTCTTTTTTAGAAAGATCATCAAATTTTTGATTAAAATCTTTTTGAATTTTGTGAGTTTTTTCTTCGTATTTTTTTTTAACTTCTAATTCTGCATTAAGAATTGAATTTTTTGCATCTTTTAAAATAAGCTCCGCTTCGTATTCTATAGCTTTGGCTTTAGCTTTGGCTTGTTCTACGAAAATTTCATATTTGGCATCATTGATTTTTTTTGCAACTAAATATCCTATACCGAGTCCGACTATAGCGGCTATAAGTGCGATAAGTGATTCTATCATTTTTTCTTTCTTTCTTGTAATATTTTTTATAAGGGTTTATGTATAATTTTCCTGAAATATCATGCTTTTGTGTTAGATTATTTTGACTTAAAGCATCTATACTTTGGACAAATATTATATGAGGTTTGTAATTTAAATTTCCAAAAAATCTATCATAAAAACCTTGCCCATGTCCTATTCTTTTTAAATTTTTATCGACGCCAATTACAGGCACAATAGCTAAATCAATTTTTGCTTTAAAAAAAGAATCTATAGGCTCTAAAACCCCAAACCTTTTTTTAATAAAAGGCAATCTTAATTTTACAATTTTTAAACTTTTATCTTGCATAAATGGAACAAAAAGTTTGTAATTTTTATTAAGAATATGGCGAAATTTTATTAAGTTTGGTTCATAATGCAAAGGAATAAAAATTAAAATATTTTTAGCTTTAAATAGTTTTATTATTTTAAGACATTCTTTAAATATTTTATAATCTTGTTTGAAATTTAGTTTTGAATGTTTGAAAAGGCGTATTTTTTGCAATGCTCTAAAATCTGTTTTTTCCATTAATATGCCTTTAAAAAAATATTATCTTATGTATGTTATAATTTTAGCATTTTTATAAAGAAGAATAAAGGATTGATAAATAATGAAGATTAAAAAAATACTTGTACTAGTGGCAATATCTTGTTTGTTTGTTGCTTGTAGCAATGATAAAGAAAAACAGCAAAATGATGTAAATTTAAGCACCGAGGCAAGTATAAATCAAAGTGATGATATGAATTTTAAACTTAATTTGATTGATGGAGGATCAATTTCAGTTAAAAAAGAAAATGTCGTTTTAAATTTCAACGATGAAGGTAAGGCAACTTTGTTTGTATTTTTTACCACTTGGTGTACCCCTTGCATTGCTGAAATCCCTCATCTTAATAAATTACAAGAAAAGTATAATAATGATTTTAATATAGTTGGGGTTTTATTAGAAGATAAATCTAACGATGAGATTCAAAAATTTATAGAACAGTATAAAATATCTTATAAAGTCGCTAATGGTGAAAATAACTATCTTTTAGCTAAAGCTTTAGGTGGGGTAAATGGAATTCCTACCATGTTTCTTTACAATAAGCATTCTAAATTGATTAATCAGTATTTAGGACTTATTCCTGAAGAAATGCTAGAAATCGATATACAAAAGGCTATACTTTAATGTTTAATTTTTTTAAAAAAGGACTTGCAAAAACTCTTGAAAATATTGTTGGGATTAAAGGAGAGAATAAAAAGATAACCAAAGATTTGCTTGAAGAAATTTTGCTTGAAGCAGATGTAAGTTATGAAATAGTTGAAGAGATAATTTATTATTTACCACCCCAAAATGAAGTAAAAAAAGAAGATTTAAAGCGTGTTATGGGTTCTTATTTTCTTTATGAAAAAAAAGAAACCAATCAAGAAAAACCTTTTGTAGAGCTTATTTTAGGAGTAAATGGAGCAGGAAAAACAACAAGTATTGCCAAACTTGCTTATTTATATAAAAACCAAAATCAAAAAGTGATTTTAGGAGCGTGTGATACTTTTAGAGCAGGTGCGATTGAACAATTAAAACTTTGGGCGCAAAAAGTGGATGTAGATATAGTTTTAACTGCACAAGGGCATGATCCTTCAGCGGTTGCTTTTGATACCATCTCTAAAGCAAAAGCAAAGGATTTTGATAGAGTTATTATCGATACAGCAGGGCGTTTGCAAAATCAAAAAAATTTAGCCCATGAGCTTGAAAAAATTGTGAGAATTTCAAACAAAGCTTTAGAAGGTGCACCCCATAGAAAAATTTTAGTTTTAGATGGAACACAGGGAAATGCTGGAATTTTACAAGCTAAAGCTTTTAATGAGCTTGTAAAACTTGATGGTGTGATTATCACAAAGCTTGATGGGACAGCTAAAGGGGGTGCACTTTTTAGTATAGCAAGAGAGCTTGAGCTTCCTATTTTTTATGTAGGCGTGGGTGAGCAAATGACGGATTTGCAAGAATTTAATGCAAGTGCTTATTTAGATACTTTATTAGATCCTATTTTTGAATAATGGCAAAAAATAAAGCACTTTTTGAATGTCAAGCTTGTGGAAATCAACAAAGCAAATGGCTTGGAAAATGTCCTGATTGTGGAGCTTGGGATAGTTTTATAGAATTAAAAGCTGAGCAAATTAAAGTTTTAAAAGAGCTTGCGCAAGTTAGTATGAAAACAAGTGAAGCTGTTTGTATTGAAGATGTGGAATTAGAACATTTTACAAGATACAGCACAGATGATAATGAGCTTGATTTGGTTTTAGGCGGAGGGCTTGTTGAAGGTTCTTTAGTGCTTATAGGCGGAAGTCCAGGTGTGGGAAAATCTACGCTTTTGTTAAAAATTGCTTCAAATTTAGCTAAACAGGGTAAAAAAGTGCTTTATGTCAGTGGCGAAGAAAGTAAAGCTCAGATTAAATTAAGAGCTGATCGCCTTGAGGCTAATACTCCGAATTTATTTTTACTTACTGAACTTTGCCTTGAAAATATTTTAGAAGAATTACACAAAAAGGATTATAGTATTCTTATCATTGATTCTATACAAACTCTATATTCAAATAAAGTCACTTCAGCAGCAGGAAGCATCACTCAGGTGCGTGAGATTACTTTTGAACTTATGCGTGTTAGCAAGGCTTATAATATCAGTACTTTTATCATAGGGCACATTACTAAAGAAGGTGCTATAGCAGGACCTAGGGTTCTTGAACATATGGTGGATGTGGTGCTTTATTTTGAAGGAGATGCCACTAAAGAAATTAGACTTTTAAGAGGCTTTAAAAATCGTTTTGGTGGAACGAATGAAGTAGGTATTTTTGAGATGACTACTAAGGGTTTGATCAGTGCAAAAGATTTGGCAAATCGTTTTTTTACTCGTGGAAAGGCTATTTCAGGAAGTGCTTTAGGTGTTGTGATGGAAGGATCTCGTGCTTTGGTTTTAGAAGTTCAAGCTTTAGTGTGTGAAAGTTCTTATCCAAAACGTAGCGCTACAGGGTATGAAAAAAATCGCTTAGATATGCTTTTGGCTTTGCTTGAAAGAAAACTTGAAATTCCTTTAGGGCATTATGATGTATTTGTAAATATTAGCGGCGGAGTAAAAGTAAGTGAAACTGCTGCGGATTTAGCTGTGGTTGCAGCTATTATTTCAAGTTTTAAAAATCGCCCTTTGAGTAAAGATAGTATTTTTATAGGAGAGCTTAGTTTAAATGGAGAAATTAGAGAGGTTTTTAGCCTTGATACGCGTTTAAAAGAAGCTAAAATGCAAAAATTTAAAAATGCTATTGTTCCTTCTAAGCCTTTGGAAGATATAGGGCTTAAGTGTTTTGTTGCTAAAGAACTTTCACAAGTTTTAGAATGGATGTAAATTTTCATTAAAATATAAGTAAGATTTTGCTAAAATTCCGAATTTAGAATAAAATTTTTGAGGAAACCATGAAAGATTTATTTTTATTTAGCTCTTTGCTTGATACAAGTCATACTTTTTCTTATTTTTTTCACATAGGTTTGGTGGCTTTAATTGCTGTTATAGTGGCTATGATGGCTACTCGTTCTATGCAACTTGTTCCACGTGGTATGCAAAATTTAGGTGAGGCTTTTTTAGAGGGAGTTTTATCTATGGGTAGAGATACCATGGGAAGTGAAAAAGGTGCAAGAAAATATCTTCCTTTGGTTGCAACTTTGGGGATTATAGTGTTTTTTAGCAATATTATAGGCATAATACCTGGTTTTCACTCTCCAACTGCAAGTTTAAATTTGACTTTGTCCTTGGCTATTATAGTTTTTGTATATTATCATTTTGAGGGTATTAGGGCACAAGGTTTTGTAAAGTATTTTGCTCATTTCATGGGACCTATTAAACTTTTAGCTCCTTTGATGTTTCCTATAGAGATAGTCTCTCATCTTTCTCGTGTGGTTTCTTTGTCCTTCCGTTTGTTTGGAAATATTAAAGGTGACGATTTATTTTTGATGGTAATTTTAGCTTTAGTTCCTTATATAGCTCCGCTTCCTGCTTATGTGCTTTTAACTTTTATGGCATTTTTACAAGCTTTTATTTTTATGATTTTAACTTATGTATATTTAGCAGGTGCAACTGTTGTTGAGGAAGGTCATTGATCTATATTTTAGAATTTTTTAAAGGTGCATCTTTAGCTTTAATGCTTTTTGGTGCACTTTTCTTCTTTTTTAAATATAATTCTTTTTTCTATCTTTGCTTGGGTATTATACCAGGTTTGCTTTTATCTTTAATTTTTGTTTTACTTATAGAAAACCATAAGCTAAAAAATGAAGATAAGTTAAGATAAAAGCAAAAAATAGTTTATTTTCTAAGCATGAAGCTCTTCTTTAATCAAATGCTTTACAGCTTCATAAATTTTAATAGCCGCTTTGGATTTATTCATAGTATAAAGATGAATTCCATCTACACCACTTGTGATTAAATCGACAATTTGATCGCAAGCATACGCGATACCTGCATCTTCTAAAGCCAAAGTATTATTTTCATATTTTTCTAAAATTTTAACAAATTTAGGAGGGATTTTAGCTCCGCAAAGTTGAGAAATTTTTAAAACCTGTCTTTTGTTAGTAATAGGCATAATACCTGCGTAAATAGGTATGTCAATACCTGCTAAAGCACAATTTTGTTTAAAAGTATAAAAATCTTCATTATCGTAAAAAAGTTGAGTAATGAGCTTATCTGTTCCTGCATTTACCTTAGTTTTAAGATGGTGTATATCCTCGATGAAATTTTTAGATTCATTATGTTTTTCAGGATAGCATGCGGCATAAATTTCAAAGTATTCTTGTTTTTTTATAAAAGAAATTAAATCACTAGCATAAGAAAAATCTTTGCTTTTTTCTAAATTTTCACATATATCGCCTCTTAGGGCAAGAATTTGATTAAGATTTTTTTCTTTGCATTTTTGAAGTATCTGAGTGATTTTTTCTTTACTAGAATGGATGCAAGGTAAATGTACTATGCTAGGAATTTGATATTCTTCCTGGATTAAGCTCGCAATTTCTAAAGTGTTTTGTGAGTTAATAGAGCCTGCTGCGCCAAAGGTTACGCTGATAAAATTAGGGCTTAATTGCCCTAAATCATCTAAGATAGCATGAAGATTTTTGATATTTTCATCTTTTCTTGGTGGAAAAACTTCAAAAGAAAAATTGCACATAAAAACTCCTTATAATTGTTTTCGTATTTTTTGCGTAGCCGTAACTAAATTTTTAAGAGAGGCTATGACTTCTTCATAAGCCCTTGTTTTAAGTCCGCAGTCTGGATTGATCCAAATTTGTTCTTTAGGTAATTTGTTTAAAATTTTTTCTATAGTTAAACTTAATTCTTCTACGCTTGGAACTCTAGGGCTATGTATATCATAAACTCCTGGTCCAACTTTGGTTTTAAAATGAATAGCTTTTAGGGTATCTAAAAGACTTAAGTTTGATCTTGAAGCTTCAAAAGAAATCACATCAGCATCCATAGCGTCAATTTCTTTTAAGATATCGCTAAATTCACTATAACACATATGAGTGTGAATTTGAGTTTTAGCTTTTACCCCACTATGCACAAGATTAAAAGCAGGAATAGCCCAATCTAAATACTCACTATGCCAATCGCTTTTTCTTAAAGGCAGTTTTTCACGCAAAGCGGCTTCATCAATTTGTATGATTTTTATACCTGCATTTTCAAGATCTAATACTTCATCTCTTATAGCTAAGGCAATTTGCTCAGTGCTTTCTTTTAGACTGATGTCTTCTCTTGGAAAGGACCAATTAAGTATGGTTACAGGCCCAGTTAGCATGCCTTTTACGATTTTTTGACTTAAACTTTGTGCAAATTTAGACCAAGCTAAGGTAATAGGCTTTGTGCGTGATACATCACCCCAAATTACAGGAGGCTTAACGCACCTTGTGCCATAGCTTTGAACCCAGCCATTTTGAGTAAATAAAAAGCCCTTTAAATTCTCTCCAAAATACTCCACCATATCATTTCTTTCAAATTCTCCATGCACTAAAACATCAAGTTCTATTTCTTCTTGAATTTGTATGCATTCTTTGATTTTTTGTTGGTTAAATTCAGTGTAGTTTTGAGCTGAAATTTTTTCTTGCTTAAAGGCAAGGCGATTAGATCTTACATCAGCACTTTGAGGAAATGAACCTATGGTTGTGGTTGGTAAAAGAGGGAGTTTTAAAAATTCTTTTTGGATTAAGGCGCGTTCTTTAAAACTAGGCGTTCTGGTAAAATCTTCTTTTTTTAAAGCCTTAAGCCTTGCTTTGACTTTTTCATCTAAACGCTCTGGGATATTTTTAAAAAGCTCTTGATTGGCTCTAAAGAGCGGATTTTCTTCGCTAGAATTTAGAATTTCTTTTAAATCTTTAAGTTCTTGAAGTTTTTCTTTAGCAAAGGAAAAAAGTTTAAGATAGCTTGAATCTAATTTGCTTTCAAATTCAGTGCTATAAGGCACATGTAAAAGTGAGCAAGAAGTGTTTAAGATGATATTTTGTGTATATTTTTGAAGCTCTTTAATAAGCTTTAGGCTTTTAGCATAATCATTAGTATAGATATTTTTGCCATTAATAAGACCTGCAAAAAGGATTTTATCTTTAGCAAAGCCGTATTTTTGAACTAAGGCTAAGCTTTGTTTACCTTCGATAAAATCAAGACCCAAAGCATCAAATTTGCTTTCTAAAAGTTTAGGATAAATATCTCTTAAGTCTCCAAAATAGCTTTGAAGTAAAATTTTAAGATCTTTTTTGTGATTTAAAAGTTCTTGGTAAAATTCTTCAAACAAAGCGATATCTTCCTTGCTTAAATCATAAACCAAATAAGGCTCATCAAGTTCAAGCCATGTCACTTTAAGTTCATTTAGTTTATCAAAAAGCTCTATGTAAGCGTTTAAAAGCTTTTCTTTGGCGAGTTTTTGAGTTTTTTCATCTTTAAAGGCAATGAGCTTAAAAAGTGTGAAAATGCCTATTAAAACGGGCTTACTTTCTATGCCAAGTTCTTTAGCTTCAAGGTATTCTTTAAAAATTTTATCTCCTGTTAAAGCTATAATATCAGCATTATCGCACTCAGGCACCAAATAATGATAATTTGTATTGAACCATTTTTTCATTGCTAAGGCTGTAACATCTCCATTTTCTCCTTGATAACCTCGACTTTGAGCAAAGTATTCATCTAAAGCATCTAAATTTAAATTTTTATACTTTGTATGAACAATGTTAAAAAGCACAGCCGTATCTAAGACATTATCATAAAGTGAAAAATCATTACTAGGGATAAAATCAATACCAGCTTTTTGAATTTCTTGCCAGTGTCTAATCCTTAAATCCTTAGCACTTTTTAAAAGCTCCTCTTTTGAACTTTGGTTTTTAAAGTATTTTTCAATAGCAAATTTTAATTCTCTATTTGCACCTATTCTTGGATAAGAAATGATTGAATTTTTCATATTTATTCTCCTTAAAATGTAGGGATTAAAGCACCCTGATATTTGTCTTCTATAAATTTTTTAACTTCATCGCTTTGCAAGGCTTTGACTAGGGCTTTGATTTTAGGAAGGTTTTCATTACCTTCTTTAACGGCGATGATATTGCCATATTCACTATATTTACTTTCTGTATAAAGCCCATCTTTTACAGGGTTTAAACCTGCCAAAATAGCAAAATTGCTATTAATAAGAGAATAATCTACATCATCTAAACTCCTTGTAAGTTGAGCGTCTTTTAACTCTACGAATTTAAGCTTCTTAGGATTTTTAGTGATATCTAAAGGAGTGATGAGCTCATTATCCTTAACTTCTATAAGTCCTTTGCTTGCTACAATGCGTAAAGCACGGCTTTCATTTGTAGGATTATTGGGTATAGAAATGCTTTGTCCTTCCTCTGGGTTAAATTCTTTATATTTTTTTGAATACACTGCCATAGGTTCTATATGGATACTGGCAACTTTTACAAGATGGGTGCCTTGCCTTTGATTGAATTCTTTTAAATAAGGTTCATGTTGAAAATAATTAGCATCTAACTCACCATTTTCAACCATTACATTAGGGATTACCCCATCATTAAATTCATAAATTTTTAAATCATAACCTTGTTTTTGAAGTGCTGATTTTATAAATCTTAAAATATCTGCATGAGGTGTTATAGAAGAGCCAACTTTAAGTTCTTCATTTGCCCATGCAAAACCGGTAAAAAGAGTAGCGACGCAAAAAGCTTTAGTAAATAAAGTCATTTTTTCTCCTTTACGCAAAACTAAATTTTTCTATCAAGTCACTATGATAAATACTTGCTACATCAGGATGAGAGCGTATCATTCTTTTAAAATAATTACTTGCAACATTTCTTAAAAGTGGATTTTTAGGATCAGTATCCACACCTTTGCTTTCTTTGGCAAGCTCTGGATTTAACTTAAAAATAGGTATATCCTTATCAAGTTGCACTCCAAGAAAATAAGCTATGCTAAAGCGTTCTTTTGGGCTTAAATTCACGCGGTGAATAGTAGCTTTTAAATAGCCATTGGTAGCTAGTTCTAAAAATTCTCCTATATTAACTACAACGCTATTTTCAAGTGGGGGTATACTAAGCCATTTACCATCTATAAAAGCTTCAAGTCCACTTTGTTTTTCTTGAAAAACAAAAGTGATAAGCCCACCATCTTTATGTGAACCTACGCCTTGAGTGATATTTTTTGAGCTTTTTGGATAATGTATGATTTTACAATGTTCGTAAGAATTTTCTCCATAAAGTTTATCAAAAGCATTGCTAGGTAGATCAAGAGCTTGAGCAAAGGCTTTTAAAAGCTTTAAACAAGCTTTTTTGGTTTGTTTGTGCCAAGTTAAGAAAGTTTTTTTAAGTTCTGGAATTTCACTAGGCCAAAGATTAGGACCTTCTAGTCTTTGCCATAAGGGTGAGTTTAAATTCCAGTTTAAAGCATCTCTTTCTGTGCCTATATCCAGTTGTTCTCTATAATCCTTAGTTCCTGCTGTGTATTCAAAACCTTCGCTAGTATAACCTCTAAATTGAGGAGAATGTACCATAGAAATAAGCTCTTTCGAACTTCTAGAAAGATTAAAAAATTCTTTGCCAAGTTTGAATAATTTCTCGTTTAAATTTTTATCTATACTGGTATTGATAAGATAAAAAAAACCTATTTTAGAAGCAATTTCTCTTAAATTTTTAAGAAAAGTGCTTTTATCTTTTTCATAAGCTTGTAAATCAAGTATAGGTAAATTCATTTTTGCTCCTTAAATTAAAATTAAGGATAAGAAGATATTTTGAATTAAATTTTATTAGAGAAATTTTTGTAAGTTAAGATTTTAAATGAGTATTTTGAAAAAATAAACTTTTTTGACTTTCTTACACATTATATCTCCTTATCCACTTTTTGGACCTTTGGAAACATAATGTTAAGCCAAAGGACGCACTAGATACTACACATCTCGCACATCAGTTTCATTTTTTCTCCTTTTAAAATAATAAAATTTCAAAATCATATATAAAAATATATTAATTAAAGCTTAATCGTTTAAAAAATAAAGATTCTTTTTAAGCATTCTCGAGTTTTAATTCTTTGTTATTCATTATGCTAATACCTAGATTTAAAACCTTTTGGGCAATTTGTTTGGCTTCATCTAAAGAATGCATTGCGCAAGTTCCGCATTGATAGATATTAAGTTCAGGAATTTTGCTTTGATCGCTTACGCTTAAAACATCTTTCATAGCTGCTTTCCAAGCTTTAGCAACACTTTTTTCATCTGGTGTTCCAATTAAACTCATATAAAAACCCGTGCGACAACCCATAGGTGAAATATCAATAATTTCAACTGAATTTGAATTTAAATGATCTCTCATAAATCCTGCAAATAAATGTTCTAAGGTATGAGTACCTTTTTCGCTCATAATGTCTTTATTTGGTATGCAAAAACGCAAATCAAACACGCTAATATCATCGCCCTTAGGTGTTTTCATAACTTTAGCTAAACGCACAGCAGGAGCTGGCATTTTAGTATGGTCAACTTTAAAGCTGTCTAATAATGGCATTTTAACTCCTTAAATATAAATTGCCTAAGGATTATAGCATTTAAAGTTAATATTTAAAGCCTTTCTAAAAGAAAAAAAGATAAAATAAAACATTTAAAAATTCAAGGAAATTTTATGTTTGAAGTAGTTATAGGTCTTGAAGTTCATACTCAGTTAAATACAAAAACAAAAATCTTTTGCTCATGTGCAACTTCTTTTGGAGAAGCTCCAAATACCAATGTTTGTCCCACTTGTTTGGCCTTACCAGGAGCTTTGCCTGTTTTAAATGAAGAGGCTGTAAAAAAAGCTATAGCTTTTGGAAAAGCTGTCAATGCAACAATTAATAAAAAAAGTGTTTTTAATCGTAAGAATTATTTTTATCCAGATTTACCTAAGGCTTATCAAATTTCACAATTTGATATCCCTATAGTAGAAAAGGGTGAGCTTTTTATCAATGTAAAGGGTGAAAATAAACGCATAGGTATTACAAGAGCGCACTTGGAAGAAGATGCAGGTAAAAATATCCATGAAAGTAATTTTTCTAAAGTAGATTTAAATCGTGCAGGAACTCCTTTGCTTGAGATTGTCAGTGAGCCTGAGCTTAGAAGTAGTGATGAGGCAGTAGCTTATCTTAAAAAACTTCATTCTATTATACGCTTTTTAGACATTTCAGATGCAAATATGCAAGAAGGAAGTTTTAGATGCGATGCAAATGTTAGTATAAGACCTAAGGGTGATACAAAACTTTATACTAGAGTAGAGATTAAAAATCTTAATTCTTTTCGTTTTATCCAAAAAGCTATAGAATATGAGGTAAAAAGACAAAGTGAGGCTTGGGAAGATGGAACTTACGAACAAGAAGTAGTTCAAGAAACTAGACTTTTTGATACGACAAATTTAGTTACAAGAAGTATGCGTGGCAAAGAAGAAGCGGCAGAATATCGCTATTTTCCTGATCCTGATTTATTGCCTGTTTTATTAAAAGATGAGTTTTTGGATATTAAAATCCCTGAGCTTCCTGATGAGAAGAAAGCACGCTTTATAGACAAGCTTGGTATAAAAGAAAGTGATGCAGAGGTTTTAATCAGTTCTTTAGAAATGAGTCGTTTTTTTGAAAGTCTTATTTCTCAAAATTTAAATCCTAAACTTTGCGTAAATTGGTTAAATACTGAACTTATGGGACTTTTAAAAGGAGAATTGACTATAGAAAATTCTCCTGTAGATGCTCAAAAGCTTGGAGTTTTAATTAAACGCATAGAAGATGGCACTATCAGTGCAAAAGCGGCTAAAGATGTTTTGGCTTTTGTATTTGAAAATACTAGCGTGGAAATTGATGAAGCTATAGAAAAGCTAGGACTTAAACAAGTAAGTGATGACTCAGCCATAGAAGCGGTGATTGAACAAATTTTAAATGCAAATGCTGATAAGGTTGCAGAGTATAAAAGTGGCAAAGAGAAGCTTTTTGGATTCTTTGTAGGTCAAACAATGAAAGAGGGTAAGGGAGCTTTTAATCCTGCAAAAGTAAATGAAATTTTAAAAGCAAAGCTTGGTTGATGCGTATAGCGGTTATTGGTGCGGGAAAATGGGGCAGTGCTTTACATCTAGCCTTAAAAGAAAATCACAATTGTTTTATTAGTTCTTTGCATCAGCGTGATTTAGAAGATTTTGTTAACATAAAAGAAGCTTTAGAATGTGAATATCTTGTTTTTGCTTTAAGTTCTCAAGGGATGCGTGCTTGGCTTAAAGAAAATTTCATCAACAAGGGGCAAAAAATTTTAATTGCTTCAAAAGGTATAGAAGATCAAAGTTGTCAATTTTTAGATGAAATTTTTTTAGATTTTGTACCAAAAGAAAATTTTTGTGTTTTAAGCGGTCCTTCTTTTGCTGCTGAAGTGATGCAAAAACTTCCTACTGCTTTGATGATTAGCGGGATAAATCAAGAGCTTTGTAAAAAATTTGCAAGTTTTTTCCCTGATTTTATTAAAACTTATATTGATAATGATGTTCGTGGTGCTGAAATTTGTGGTGCTTATAAGAATGTTTTAGCAATTGCAAGTGGGATTAGTGATGGGTTAAAACTTGGCAATAATGCAAGAGCGGCACTGATTTCAAGAGGGCTTATAGAAATGCATCGTTTTGGTAAATTTTTTGGTGCTAAAGAAGAAACTTTTTTAGGGTTAAGTGGGGCAGGGGATTTGTTTTTAACTGCAACGAGTGTTTTATCAAGAAATTATAGAGTAGGTTTAAAACTGGCGCAAAATCAAAAATTAGATAGTATTTTAGCTGAACTTAATGAAGTAGCAGAAGGTGTAAAAACTGCTTATGCTATAGAAAAATTAGCAAAAATGAAAGGAATTTATACACCTATTGTAAATGAAGTAGTGGCAATTTTTAAGGGTAAAAGCGTGCAAGAAGCAACGCAGAATTTATTAAAGCAAAATGATTAAGGAAAAATCATGATAATTAAAAATGCAAAAATTTATGGAGATTCTTTACAAGATATAGAGATTAAAGAAGGAAAAATTACCAATATTGGTTCTAATTTACAAGGTGAAGAAATTTTAGATGCTAAAGGTATGACTTTACTTCCATCTTTTGTAGATTTGTGTGTGAGTTTAAAAAACGATAAATTTTCTTTAGCTAATTTAGAACTTTTAGAAAATGAGTGTCTAAAAGGAGGAATTTCTGGTATAGTTTTGCGTGATTGTATGGATTTTGATGAAGAAAATTTTGCTTTATTTTTACAAAATTTAGCTCAAAGAAAGATGCAAATTTTTTCAAGCGTGCGGGTTAAGGATGCAAATGGTAAGCTTAAAAATTTAGCCACTCTTTTAAATAAAGGTGCTTGTGCTTTAGAGCTTGACAGCTCTTTAGATGCAAATACTTTAAAAGTAAGTTCACAATATGCTTTTATGAAAGACTCTCCAATTTTTGTGCGTTGTTATGATAAGGATTTTGATGATAATGGAGTGATGAATGATTGTGAAATGAGTTTTGAGCTAGGGCTTATAGGCATGAGTAAAATCGCTGAAACTAGCCAGATAGCTAAAATGAAAGAATTGGCTAAATTTTATGAAAATAAGGTCATTTTTGATCTTTTAAGTTTGAAAGATTCTTTAGTATTATTAGATGAAAAGGATTTAAAACTTGTAAGCATTCATCATCTTATCAAAGATGATAGTGCTTGTGAAGATTTTAATACGGCTGCGAAACTTATGCCACCTTTAAGAAGCAAAGAAGATGTTTTGGCTTTAAGAGTGGCTTTAAAAGAAGGAAAAATTAGCTTTTTAACTTCCTTACATAGTGCAAAATCAATTTCTTTAAAAGATTTAGCTTTTGATGAAGCGGCTTTTGGAATTCATAGCATATGCGAATTTATAAGTCTTTGTTATACTTTTTTAATCAAAGAAGGATTTTTAAATTGGCAAGAGCTTTGTCAATTTACAAGTAAAAATCCTAGTGAATTTTTAGGTTTAAATAGTGGAGTTATAGAAGTCGGAAAAGAAGCTAATCTAGTTCTTTTTGATGAGAATGAAGAAATTGTTGCTCCAAAAAGTTCTCTTTATTCTGAGGATAAACTTTTTGGAAAGATTAAAATGCATATAATTAAAGGAAAAAATATTTTAGAAAAATAAGCTTTACTTAAATTCCTAAAGATAGTTTAAATCCTAAAAATACAAGTGCTGCCATAATACCAGCGGCTGGTAAAGTGATAATCCAAGCCAATCCTATAGGCTTCATCATAATCCAATTTGCGTTTTTATTATACACTCCTATACCCAAGATAGCACCTATGAGTATATGGGTGGAGCTAACAGGAATTCCAAATTGTGTAGCTAAGAGTATAACTATACTTGCACCAAGTTCTGCAGAAAATCCAGTAGTAGGGCGTATGGTTGCAAGTTTTGAACCCACTGTAGTAATCACTTCTTTACCTAAAAACCAAAGTCCTACAACTAGAGCAACTCCAAACATAGCTAAAGCAGCAAAAGGTACAGGAGAAGTCGCGTTAATTGTGCCGTTTTTTAAGACATCTAAAATCGCTGCAAAAGGACCTATAGCATTGGCTATATCATTGGCTCCGTGTGAAAATGCAAAACTAGAGGCTGTAAATATTTGAAACCATGAGAAAATTCTATCAGTGGTTTTATTAAGTTCTGTTTTTTTAACGATTTTGACTATAGCAAATGTTACAACATAACTTATAGTTCCTATAATTCCAATAATCCAAAAGTTTTGTAAAATATCCAAAGTGCTAACATTATTTAAACCTTTAAATAAAAACATTGCCGAAATGATAGCAGCAGCAATACAAGCAATGATTGGCATATGAGTTTTTAAAATAGAGTAAATATCTATATCTTTTTCTTGTTCTTTAAATTCCTTCATTTTATTTCTATAGAAATTATTTTCCTGTTCTTCTTCATCCAAAGCTATAGCGGAAAGTTCTTTGATTTGTTCTTCTTGGGATTTTGTTTTTAAATTTAAAAAATATTCTTCTTTGAATTTTTTTCTTTCTTTTTTGATATTTTTCAAATCATCATTTAGTTTTTCTGATGGTTTTAAAATTTTCTTATCAATATATGAATAAATAATATAAGCTACAATACCCCCTAAAAGAGGCGAAGCTACCCAAGAAATAGCTATTCTTAAAATTTCACTCCATTTAACCATAGAGAGTGTTTGGATTCCATCAAATTTTAAAAGCCCCATCATAATGCTAGCACCTACAATCCCACCAACTATACTGTGTGTGGTTGATACAGGTAAGCCTTTCTTGGTTGCAATAAAAATCCAAACCCCAGAGCTTAAAAGTGCAGCAAGCATAATGATAACAAAAAGCATAGGATCTAAAGAATTTGGAAAAATAACAATACCGCTGCGTATGGTCTTAGTAACTTCTGCGCCTGCGAAGATTGCCCCGCTTAGCTCAAAAACAGCTGCTATAATTAAAGCTTGTTTAATGGTTACTGTTTTTGCACCAACGCTTGTTCCAAAAGAATTGGCTACATCATTTCCACCTATATTAAATGCCATAAAAATGCCAAATATAGAAGCAAGAATAAAAAGAATCAATTGATGTTGCGAAATATAACCAAATCCCCAAATAACAAATGCGATAGTACTGATAATAAAAATAACAAAAGCTATGAGGTTGTCTTTTTGCATTAATAACCCTTTTTTATTTTAATTATACACTTATTTACTTTAAATTTGCTAATTTTATTTTTTAGTCTTTGTGGAATTTTTATTTATATTATTTTTTTATAATAAATACTCAAACAAGAAATAATAAGGAATATAAGAATAATGAGGGGTATTTTTTATATAATAGCATTGTTTTCTTTACTCAATGCCGATGAACTTACAGAGGCTTTAGCAAAAAATAATAATCAAAATTCTTGGGAGCACTTTGATTATAAAAATACCAAAGAAGCTCCAAAAATTCAAGAAGAGAATGTGGATTTTAAAAGCACTTTTGATAGCTTGCTTTCAAAAACTTTAGAAAATAATAATGGTATAGATAAAACAGATGGGAATTTAGATTTTCAAAACGAAAACGCGCAGGTTAAAAATTTAAGTTCTCTTTATGAGGGGGAGAATAATTCTTTGCTTTTTCAAAAAGAACTTTTTGTAGCTCAAGATAATTATAATTACTCAGGGGGTTTAATCAATCGTTATGAAAAAGATGATTTTTTATTTGGAGTTAATGGTTTTATTGATAAACAAAAAGAACAAAAAGATACTAAAAGCTTTGGTACAGAGTTTGGTTATAGTAAATTTATAAAGGCTTATAGTAATTATTATATACCCAATGAAGCAGAAAAAAATTTACAGCTTGGAATGAGTTTTGTAATTCCAACTTATACCGCTTTTGCTTTTGATATAAGTAAGGATAATGATAAAACTAATTATCAAGTATCTTATTCTCCTTATAGTGTATTTAGTTTAAATTTATTGCGTCGTGATTATAGTGCAAGAGAGACTGTTGATGATACTGTTGTTCAAGTTGGATTTAGTTTTAATTTCAATGAAAGTTTTTTAAAACAATTTAGAAAAAAAGATAATACTTTAGAGGAGGTTAATCGATATGATTTCCTCCAAAGAACTCATTAGTTCATTCCAGCATTATGAAATTTTTCCGGATTGTCCATAGCGTAGCGGAATTTTTCCCAATCAATTTGTTTATCCCAGATAGCAACGATTAAAGCTGCTACTGAATTTCCGCAAAGATTTCCAACCGCTCTCATTTCAGACATAAATTTATCAACACCTAAAAGAACACCTATAGCAGCTACTGGTAGAACTTGTGCTAAGGTTGCATTTGCTTCTGAAATTTCCATATTTCCTAGAGCCGCAAGCGTACTTCCAAGCACTATAAAACCTGATCCAGTTACACCTACTGCACCTTTTGAAGCTATCATTAATACTATTAAAATACTGATTTCGTGTGCTAAACTTAAATTTACATTGAAAGCTTGTGCTAGAAAGATTAAGCTCATAGCTAGATAAATATTTGTACAATCAAGATTAAAACTATATCCCGTTGGTAAAACAAGTCCGACTGTTGCTTTAGAAAGTCCTGCTTTTTCTAGTTTTCTCATTAAAGGAGCAAGCGCAGACTCGCTTGAACTGGTTGCAAAAACGATCAATACTTCTCTTGAGATAAATCTCATAAATTTGAAGATATTTACTTTTGCAAAATAACAAATCAGACCTAAGATTCCAAATATAAAAACAAGACATGAAATCAGCATTACTAAAAGTAAATATGCTAAGTTGATCAAAGAGCCAATTCCGTATTGAGCTATGAGTACAGCCATTGCTGAAAAGGCGGCAATAGGACTAAAATACATAATGATTTGTAGAATTTTAAAAACAAAATTTTGTACCACTTCAAAAACTCTTTGAATTGCCTGTTTGTCTTCTATTCTCATTAAAGAAATAATCAAAGCAGTAATTATAGCAATAACCAAAACTTGTATGGTTTTTCCTTCTGTAAAAGGCGTGATAATATCAGTAGGCATAGCATCTTTTAAAATATGCATAATCTCAGAGCTCGCACTTACTTCTGTGGTTTGAGAAATGTATTTTTGAACGCTTTTTGTATCAAGTTGACTTGGATCAAGATTCATTCCATGGCCTGGTTGCATAACATTTGCCATAAAAATACCTATAGCAAGTGCTAAAGTACTTACAACTTCAAAGTAAATAACCGCTTTAGCACCAATGCTACCTACTTTTTTTAAACTTTCAAGACTAATGATGCCCAAAACTAAAGTAACAAAAATAATAGGGCCTATAAGAACCTTTAAAGCACCTATAAAATAATCAACTCCTGGTTTGCTAGCAATGGCTAATTCTTTATCTGTATAGCCAAGTACAATACCTGTAATAATGCCTATAATCACCCAAAATCCAAGACTTTTGATAATACGTTTATATAAAGGCGGTTTTCTTTCAGCTAAAGTTTGACTTAAAGTTTCCAAGTTTATTCACTCCTTTTGATCTTTGTAAAATATAATTTTAACAATGTGTATCGTAAATTTTAACAAAAAAACAAATCTAGAAATACTTTCTTTTATATGATATGACAATTTTATATATATATGTTACAAAATTTCTCATTATTTGCATATTTATGAATTTTAAAATATGTTTTGAAAATTTTATAATTTTGCAATTCAGTTTGCTTTTTGTTATTTATTATTAGTAATAATTTTATATTTTGATTCATTTGTTTTGTTGGGATATTTTAAATTATGAAAGAAATAGTTTTATCTGAAAATGCTTTAATTACTTCTAAAACAGATCTTAAAGGGAATATCATTTATGCCAATAATGACTTTTTAAAATACGCAGGTTATAAAGTTGGTGAACTTTTGTATAAATCTCATAATATAGTGAGACATGAAGATATGCCACGCACTGTATTTAAATGTCTTTGGGATTATATTCAAAAAGGAGATGAAATTTTTGCATTTGTGAAAAATAAAGCCAAAGATGGTAATTTTTACTGGGTTTTTGCAAATGTAAGTGCTTCATTTGATGCTAATGGAAATATCATCAATTATTATTCTGTTCGTCGTGCACCCAATAGAAAATCTCTTTCTATAATTGAGGAAGTTTATAAAATTTTACTTGAAAAAGAGAAAAAATCAGGTATTAATGCTGGAGTTTCAGCTTTAATGGATATTGTAAGTTCTTATAAAATGACTTACAATGAGCTTGTTTTTAACTTACAAGAAAATAATTAAAATAAGATATATTTAATCTTTATTATTATATAATCTTCTACTGAAAATTAAATCAGTGCATCGTTAAAGTATTGTTTTGATTTATGATTTCAAAAAATTTTCAATAAAAGGGGTAAATTTATGGTGAAAAATGGATTATTATTAACTATTTTTCTAAGCATTATTGGTATTTTAGGTGCTATTTTTTTTCATATTTATGTTGGAGTGATAATTTTTATTTTAATCGCTGTTTTAATGATTTATTTGTTTAGACAACACAAAGATGAGCAAATAATGATAGATAAACTTTTGGTTCTTTGTAGAGAGTTAAAAGAGGGTAATTTCGACAATAGAATCATCTATGTAAAAACAAAAAGCAAAAAATTAGCCGAAATAGCAGATAATCTTAACAATACTATTGATGGGCTAGAAGCTTACTTAAGGGAAATTAATATGTCTATTTCTTGTTCTCAAAAAGGTGAATTTTATCGCAAGGCTTTACCTGAAGGTTTAAAAGGAATTTTTGCTCATAATATCGAATTTATAAATAAAGCTTTAGCAAACATAGAAGTGACAGCAAGATCTACTTTTAAAAATGCTTTATCAAGAACTTTAATGGATTTAAGCCTTGGAAATCAAAATAAAGATATGTCTCAAATTTCTAGCTCATTAAATCAAGATATTAGTATGATGAAAAATGTATATGATACAGTTGATGCCATTACTCATACAGCTACAGAAAATGGCTCAGAAGTGGATTCTTTGCAAAGTGCTATGGGTTCTTTAATGGATGTTGTAAATTCAAGCAAGGAAACAGTGCAAACTTTTGTGGCTAATTCTCAAAATATCACTTCAGTGGTTGAAGTAATACGTGATATAGCTGATCAAACCAATCTTCTAGCTTTAAATGCTGCTATTGAAGCTGCACGTGCAGGAGAACATGGTAGAGGCTTTGCGGTTGTGGCTGATGAAGTTAGAAAGTTAGCAGAAAGAACTCAAAGATCTACAAGCGAAATTTCTATTGCAATTCAGACTATGCAACAAGATTTTGTAAATATCCAAAGTGGCAGTGAGCAAGTTTTTAACATTGTTAGTGAATCTGAAGAAAGAATTAATAAATTTTCTCAAGCTTTTAAACGTCTAGAAGAAAATAGTAGTGCTCTTGGTATTAATTTTGGATCCTTTGCAAAGAGATTGATTTTGTCTGTAGTTAAAATCGATCATATTCTTTATAAATCAAATATATATTTAAATTTAAATGGGGCTCAAAATTTTAATCTTGAAAGTGTAGATCCAATTTCTAATCTTTGCCAAGATGAGAGAGCTCAGGGTGTTATTAATGAGCTTAGCTCTGAAGCTGAGTTAAATTTAGCTAAAGAATTTATAAAAGATAATGCTAAAAAAGCAATAGAAGAATCAAGTCAAGATTATATCGATCAAAAAGCTTATGATGCGATTGTAAATGATATTAAATCACTAGAGCAAAGAAGTGCTGAAATCTTAGCAAAATTAAAAATATAAATTAAGAGGGTGGGAAAATGTCAAGAGAAATTTTTTTACAAGAAGATAGTTTAATTACTTCTAAAACAGATTTAAAAGGTAAAATAGTTTATGCAAATGATGATTTTTTAAAGTATGCAGGTTATACCATGGGTGAAGTTTTAAATAAACCTCATAACATAGTAAGACATGAAGAGATGCCAAAAACTGTTTTTAAATATTTATGGGATTATATGAAAGAAGGCAAAGAAATTTTTGCTTACGTAAAAAATAAAACCAAAGATAACAATTACTATTGGGTTTTTGCAAATGTAACCCCATCAATAGATGTTAATAATAATATCATAGGCTATTATTCCGTTCGTCGTATGCCAAATAAAAGCGCTATTTCTACAATAGAAAGTCTTTATAGCGATCTTTTAAGAGCAGAACAGCAACAAGGCTTAAATAAGGGTGTTGAGATGCTTAAAAATTTCTGCAAAGATGCAGATAAAACTTATAATGAGCTAATCTTTTCTCTTCAAGAGGCTAAATAAATTTTTGTTAGACTTAAAACGAGTTTGTTTTAAGTCCAAATATTATATAATCTTTCTTTTAAAAATTCACATTTTTAAGGCAAAATATGTTTGATGTCATTGTTATAGGTGGTGGACATGCAGGTGTTGAAGCAAGTGCTGCTGCTGCTAGAATGGGTAAAAAAACCTTACTTTTAACTACATTGATTGAGCAAATAGGAGCAGCAAGTTGTAATCCGGCTATAGGAGGGCTTGCAAAAGGACATTTGGTAAAAGAACTTGATGCCATGGGTGGTCTTATGGGTGAAATCACCGATGAAGCAGGGATACAATTTCGCATTTTAAATGAAAGTAAGGGTGTAGCCGTTCAAGGAAGTAGGGCACAAATTGATATGGATAAATACCGTATCATTACACGTAATAAACTTTTAAAACTTTCAAATTTAGAAATTTCTCAAGAACAAGCGAGTGCTTTAATTGTAGAAAATGATGAAGTTAAAGGCGTGAAAACAAATTTAGAAAACACATATTTTGCCAAAAAAGTGATACTTACAACAGGAACTTTTTTAAATGGACTTATTCATGTAGGTGAAAACAAACTTCAAGCAGGTAGGGTAGGGGAGCTTGCTTCGGTAAATTTAGGCAATTATCTACAAACTTTGGGTTTAAAAATGGGACGTTTAAAAACAGGAACTTGCCCAAGAGTAGATGCAAAAAGCATTGATTTTAGTGTGCTTGAAATTCAAGATGGTGATGTAAATCCTAAAGCTTTTAGTTTTCGTTCAAGAAATTTTAATCCTACTCAACTTCCTTGTTATATCGCACGCACTAATACAACTACACATGAGATTATTAAGAATAATTTTTATCGTGCTCCACTTTTTACGGGACAGATTGAAGGTGTGGGGCCAAGATATTGTCCTTCTATAGAAGATAAAATCAATCGTTTTAGCGACAAAGAAAGTCATCATCTTTTTATAGAGCCTCAAACTATCGATGCGACGGAGTATTATATTAACGGTTTTTCTACTTCTTTACCTTATGAAGTACAAACTCAAATGTTGCGTTCTGTAAAAGGTTTTGAAAATGCTAAAATAACCCGTTTTGGTTATGCTATAGAATATGATTATATAGAGCCAACTGAACTTAAGCATACTTTAGAACTTAAAAAGATTAAAAATCTTTATTGTGCAGGACAGATTAATGGAACTACAGGTTATGAAGAGGCTGCAGCACAAGGCTTTATGGCAGGAATCAATGCAAGTTTAAGCATAGATATGAAAGAGCCTTTGATTTTAAGGCGTGATGAAGCTTATATAGGAGTTTTAATCGATGATTTAGTAATAAAAGGTACAAAAGAACCTTATAGAATGTTTACTTCAAGAGCGGAATTTAGACTGCTTTTAAGGGAAGAAAATGCTATACTTAGACTTGGAAAATATGGCTATGATTTAGGGCTTTTAAGCGAGCAAGATTTTACTTATATACAAAATATCGCAAACAATCTTCAAAAAGGACTTGAATTTTTACTTTCTAAAGAATTCACACCTAACAACCAAAATAATGCTTTTTTAGAGAGTTTGGGAGAAGATAAAATTTCTTCTATAGTCAATCTTCAAAAAATTGTTGCAAGGGCAAGTTTTGATATGGAAAAATTAAAAAAACTTGACCCTATATTTGAAACTATGGATCATTACTCCTTAAGAGAGATTTTAAATGAGGCAAAGTATTATCATTACATTAGTATGCAAAAAGCTCAAGTAGAAAAAATGAAAAATCTTAGTGAGCTTAAAATTCCTGAAAATTTTGATTTTAAAAGTGTAAGTGGTTTGAGTAATGAGGTTGTAGAAAAGCTTAATCATCATAAACCTCCAACCATTTTTGCTGCAAGTCAAATCAGTGGAATCACTCCTGCAGCGTTGGATATTTTGCAAATTTATATCAAAATGCAAAAGAAAAAAGCTTAAATGCTTGCTTTTTTTATTTTTTTATCTACTTTAGTTTTACTTTTTTGGCGTCCATGGAATTTACCTATTTGGGTATTTTCTAGCTTGGGGGCTTTTTTTGTTTTTATTTTTCAATTGGTAGATTTTAAAGATGTTTGTTTTGTTTTTTCTTTGGTTTGGGATAGTTCTTTAACTTTGGTTGGGTTGATTATCCTTTCTTTTAGCTTGGAAGCTTTGGGATTTTTTGATTTTATTGCGAGTAAAATTTTGCATTTTTCTAGAGAGAAAAATCAAGAAAAAATTTATATCAGTACAAAAAAATTGATGTTATTTTTGTTGATTTTTGTATTTTTTCTTTCTGCATTTTTTGCTAACGATGGAGCGATTTTAATCATTACACCTATTATTATAGCTTTATTTTCAACTCTTAAAGATTGTAAAAATCATGCTTTTATTTTAAGTTCTTTTTTACTTAGTCTTTCTTTTTTATGTGATGCAAGTTCAAACGCTTTGGTTATTTCAAATTTAACCAATATCATCACAGCAAATTATTTTAAGATAGAATTTTTAGAATTTGCTAAAAATATGTTTTTGCCAAATTTTTTTGTTTTGCTTTCTACTATAGTTACGGTTTTTGTGCTTTATGTGAGAGTTTTACCTAAAAGGCTTGAATTTAAATTAATCAAAAAAGAGCAAATTTCATTGAAATTGTTTTTTCTTTGCATAGTATTTTTATTTCTTTTTGTTATTAGTTTTTTTATAGGTGAAATTTTTAATATTAAAATAAGTTTTTTTGCTTTGCTTTGGGCGGGAATTTTTTGGCTTATTGTTTTAAAAATTCAAGGTAAAAAAAGTATTAAAATTCTTTTTGAAGCACCTTATGGAGTTTTGCTTTTTAGTTTTGGGCTTTATATGGTGGTTTTTGCTTTACATAAAATAGGTGTGAGTGAAATTTTGGTTAAAAGCTATGCTTTTTTGATGCAAGATAAGAGTGGAATTTTTGGTGTGGCTTTGATTTCAGCTTTTGGATCTTCTGTGTTTAATAATTTGCCTATGGTTTTAATCGGAGATTTGGCATTAAAAGAATATTTTGAGAATTTTTCTTTTGATTCTTTGATGATTTATGCACATCTTTTAGGTGTAAATATAGGTCCAAAACTTACGCCAATAGGTTCTTTAGCAACTTTGCTTTGGCTTGGAGTTTTGGCTAGAAAAGGCATTAATATTTCTTTTTGGCAATATTGTAAATTTGGCTTTTTGATAACTTTACCTGTGCTTGTTTTTTCTCTTTTTGCTCTTATTGTCTAAATATCAAAACTTGTTAAACAAAGAAAAAATTTATTTTAATTTCGATAAACTTTTAACTTGGTTAAAAAATAAAATCGAAAGGAGCAAGTTATGGCTACATCTGAGAGTAGACGAAGCTTTATGGGCTTTGCATTTGGAAGCGTAGCTGCTGTAGGCGGTGTTTTCTCACTTGTTGCGATGAAAAAAACTTGGGATCCGCTTCCAAGTGTTAAAGCTGCAGGTTTTACTACAGTAGATTTATCAGGAATGCAAGATGGAGAGCTTAGAACTATAGAATGGCGTAAAAAGCCTATTTTTATATTAAAAAAAGATGCGAGTATGCCAAAAGATGAAAAACGTGATGTTGTGGTAGATAACGCAGCTTATACTGTGGTTATAGGACTTTGTACGCATTTGGGTTGTATACCTGCTTACCAACCAAGTGAGCAATTGTTTAAATGCGCCTGTCATGGTGGAGAATTTGACACAAGTGGAAAAAATGTCTTTGGACCTCCTCCAAAGCCTCTTGAAATTCCTCCTTTTAAAATTGATGGAACCAAGCTTGTTTTAGGTGAAGAGGGTCCTGAATATAAAAAAATGATAGCGGAGGCTTAAGATGGCACAAATTAGAAAAGCTAATGGTCTTGTAGATTGGCTTGATCAAAGACTTGCGGTACATAAACTGCTTGATGTTTTAATGGTAAAGTATTGGATACCAAAGCAAATTAACTTTCTTTGGGCAATGGGGGTTATTTTAACCACTCTTTTTGCAGTGCTTTTTGTTACAGGACTTTTACTTGTGATGTATTATAAACCAGATACTGCACTTGCTTTTGATAGTGTGAATAAGACTATTATGCAAGAGGTGGATTATGGATGGCTTTGGCGTCACATGCATGGTGTTGCCGCTTCTGTTGTATTTTTGATTATATACATACATATGCTAACAGGAATTTATTACGGTTCTTATAAGAAAGGTCGTGAGATGATTTGGGTTAGCGGTATGCTTTTGTTTGTTGTATTTTCTGCTGAAGCTTTTAGTGGGTATATGCTTCCTTGGGGACAAATGAGTTATTGGGCAGCTCAAGTAATCACTAATCTTTTTGGAGGGATACCATTTATTGGCCCTGAGCTTGTGATTTGGATTCGTGGAGATTATGCGGTTTCTGATCCAACTTTAACAAGATTTTTTATGCTTCATGTGTGCTTGCTTCCTATAGTTATCATTGCTATTATAGCATTTCACTTCTATTCTTTAAGAATTCCTCATGTTAATAATGAAATTTCTGAAGAACTTGACTTTGATTTAGAGGCTGAAAAATACATGGCAGGTGACACAAAGGGTTCTAAAGTGATTCCTTTTTGGCCAGGATTTTTATCAAAAGATTTTATGTATATAAGCTTTTTTATGATTTTCTTCTTTTATTTGGTCTGTTTTAAATTTGAATTTGCAATGGATCCAATTAATTTTGATCCAGCTAATGCACTTAAAACACCAGCTCATATTTATCCTGAGTGGTATTTCTTATGGAGTTATGAAGTTTTAAGAGGATTTTTCTTTGATATTGCAGGTATTAAAGCTTTTGATATAGGTTTGGCTGCATTTGGTATTGCTCAAGTGATTTTCTTCTTACTTCCTTGGCTTGATAGAAGTGATGTTGTAAAACCAGCTCATGAAAGACCTTTATTTTTCATTTGGTTTTGGATATTGCTTATCGATTTAATTGTTTTAACAGTTTATGGAAAATTACCTCCAACAGGTGTAAATGCTTGGGTAGGATTTTATGCTTCTATAGTATTTTTACTTTTACTTATTGTAGTTTTACCGGTTATTACTATTATGGAGAGAAAAGGAGCTAAACAATGAGAGAAATAAAAATATTTTTAGTTGTAGTGGTTTTTACTGCACTTGTATATTGGGGGGTAGAGCCTTATGCTCATTCAGTGATGAAGCCTCATGTTGCTCCTGCAAATTTTGATTTTGCTGTTGAAGATACTACTTTTGCAAAAGGTATAGTTGAAGCTAAAGAATTAGCTCTAAAAGATGCACAAGCTTCAGGAGATGCTAAAAGAATAGAGAGTGCAAACAAAGAACTTGAAAAAGCAAAAGAAGAATTAAGCAAGGTTGAAACACTTTGGGTAGATGTTGCAAAGATCGATTTTGCTAAGGGTGATGCAAAAAAAGGTAAAGAATTTTTTGAAAATAACTGTTTTGCATGTCATGGTGTAAAAGAAGATGGAATAGCAGCTAATATTACTGATTCTTCTATGGGAGTAATACCACCTGATCTTAGTGCAGCTGGTGCTATTTTTGATGAAAAATTTTTAGCAGCTTTGATTATGCATCCTGCGCTTGCTTTAAAAGTAGATCATAAATTTGGTGATGCTTTTATTATGACAGCTTATAATAAAGATACTTCAGGAGAAAGTGAAGAAGCTACAAATGCAAATATAGCCAATGTAATTGCTTATCTTAAAGATGTGAGTGTTAAATTTGAAGCCAATGAAGATGCTACTATTAAGAAAGATGTTGAGGCAAAATATGCTAAAATGGAAAATAGTGCTCAAAAAGCGGCTTTAATGGAAAAAGATATAAAATTTGCTAAAGATAAAGCAACTTTTATTGAGGCTTGCGGACGTTGTCATGATATGAAATACGATAGCTTTTTTACTCCATCAAATCAAAATGATTTAAAAACTTATTTAGGTTCTGTTCCGCCTGATCTTTCTATGATGATAAGATCTCGTGGTGAGCAATATTTACATGATTTTATTAATAATACTCAAAAACTTCTTCCAGGAACCGCTATGCCAAGAGTAGGTTTAACAGAAGCTGCACAGGCTAAGGTTGTATCTTATATTGATCAAGTGGGTGATAGCAAAAAAGAAGAAAGAAAAACTACAGGAATTTATGTAATGATATTCTTTGTAATTTTAAGTATTTTTGCTATAGGTTGGAAGCGTTCTGTTTGGTCTAAATTACATTAATATTACATTTTTTGCCATTATTTAATGATAATGGCAAAAATCTTATTTTTTCTTCATTTTTATTAATTTTTAATATTTAAAGAGAGATACTCCAAAATATAATTATTTTAGAATTTAGGAGTATTTTATGTTAGAAAAAACTTTAATCAAATCAATTTTAAAAAAATGGGATTATGGGGATTTTAGAGTTGTTTTTTGGGATAAAGAAGAATTTTTTATCGGAAACAAACCTGCTAAATTTTCTTTAATTTTTAAAGAAAAAATTCCTTTTTTGGAGTTATTTGGTGATACAAGTTTGGTTTTTGCAAGACATTATATGCAGGCAAAACTTGACATAGAGGGCGATTATGATGAAATGGCTAAGGTATTATATTATTTTTCTAATCAGCAATTTTTTAAAACCAAAAAAGATGTATTGAGCAAAATAACTCAAAAGCAAGAAAGTAAAAATATCAAAAGTCATTATGATATAGGTAATGATTTTTATAAGCTTTGGCTTGATGATACTATGAGCTATTCTTGCGCTTATTTTAAAGAGCCTAATAATACTCTTTATGAAGCTCAAATTAACAAAATAGAACATACCCTTAAAAAACTTGATTTAAAAGAAGGAGAAAAGCTTTTAGATATAGGTTGTGGTTGGGGTTGGCTTTCTATTATGGCGGCTCAAAAGTATGGAGTTAAGGTTGTTGGAATTACTATTTCAGAGGAGCAGTGTAAAAAAGCTAAGGAAAGAGTAAAAGAACTTGGTCTTGAAGATAAAATAGAAATAAGACTTCAAAATTATCAAGATTTAGAATTTGAAAATTATTTTGATAAAGTTGTTTCTGTGGGTATGTTTGAACATGTAGGCAAAGAGAATTTAGGACTTTATTTCATGAAAGTAAAACAAGTGTTAAAACCTGGAGGTTCTATGCTTTTGCATTCTATTTTAGCTATGTTTGAAGGAAAAACAAATGCTTGGATAGATAAATATATTTTTCCAGGAGGATATTTACCTTCTTTAAGAGAGGTTGTAAGTGCTATGAGTGAGTGGGATTTTCATCTTCTTTTAGCAGAAAGTTTAAGAATGCACTATGCAAAAACTTTAGATTTATGGGATGAAAATTTTAACAAAGTATTAGACAAGGTAAGGGAAAAATATGATGAAGAATTTATAAGAATGTGGGATTTGTACCTTCGTTCTTGTGCCTCTGCTTTTCGTGTTGGAAGCGTGGATTTGTTTCAATTTTTAATCACAAAAGAAATCAATAATAATTTAAGTCTTACCAAGGACTACATATATAAGTAAAAACTAAACTTAAATTTGATAAAATCTTAGCTTCATTTCACACACATCAATCCTTTTTAGCTTGTGTAAATTAAGGGATGTGGAGGAATAAAGCTAAATTTATAAGGAGAAACTCATGGTTAGTATGAGAGATTTATTAGAATGCGGTGTGCATTTTGGACACCAAACAAGACGCTGGAATCCAAAGATGAAAAAATTCATTTTTGGCGAGAGAAAAGGTATTTATGTAATTGATTTACAAAAAACTTTAAGATATTTTAGATATACCTATAATATCGTTCGTGACGCTGCTGCTGAAGGAAAAACTATACTTTTTGTTGGGACAAAAAAACAAGCAGGTGGAGCGATTAAAGAATACGCTGAAAAATGCGGTATGCCTTATGTAAATCATAGATGGCTTGGCGGTATGATGACAAATTTTGGTACTATTCGCCAATCAATTAGAAAATTAGAAGTAATTGAAAAAATGGAAGAAGATGGAAGTATTAAACTTTTAACTAAAAAAGAAGCTTTAATGCTTACAAGAAAAAAAGAAAAATTATTAGCTTATTTAGGTGGAATTCGTTATATGAAAACTCAACCTGATATGATTTTTGTTATTGACACAGTAAAAGAAAAAATTGCTGTTCAAGAAGCAAATAGATTAAGAATTCCTGTTGTAGCTCCACTAGATACAAACTGCGATCCTGACTTGGTAACTTATCCTATTCCAGGAAATGATGATGCAATTCGTTCAGTGCAACTTTTCTGCCAAGAAATGGCTGAAGCGATTAATGAAGGAAAAGCTTTAAGAGAACAAGATGGCGAAGCTTTAGTAAATGAAGAAAAAGAAATCACCGATGAAGAGAAAAAAGAAGTTTTAGATGAAGCGATGAGCGAAGAAGACTTCGGTGAGGAGCAAGAATAATGGCTGAAATTACTGCTGCAATGGTAAAAGAACTCCGCGAAAGTACAGGCGCGGGGATGATGGATTGTAAAAATGCTTTGAGTGAAACTAATGGAGATTTTGATAAAGCAGTACAACTTTTAAGAGAAAAAGGTTTAGGTAAGGCTGCTAAAAAAGCAGATAGACTTGCTGCAGAAGGTTTGGTAAGTGTAAAAGTAAGTGATGATTTTACAAGTGCAACTGTAAGTGAGATTAATTCCGAAACAGATTTTGTGGCAAAAAATGATCAGTTTATCGCTTTAACAAAAGATACTACAGCTCATATTCAAAGCAATAGCTTGCAAAGTGTGGAAGAACTTCATTCAAGCACAATTAATGGCGTAAAATTTGAAGAATATTTAAAAAGTCAAATTGCAACTATAGGAGAAAACTTAGTTGTAAGAAGATTTGCAACTTTAAAAGCAGGTGCTAACGGCGTTGTAAATGGTTATATTCATACAAATGGCCGTGTTGGTGTTGTGATCGCTGCAGCTTGTGATAGTGCTGAAGTAGCTTCAAAATCAAGAGATTTATTAAGACAAATTTGTATGCATATTGCAGCAATGAGACCAAGTTATTTAAGTTATGAAGATTTGGATATGACTTTTGTTGAAAATGAATACAAAGCTTTGGTTGCTGAACTTGAAAAAGAAAATGAAGAAAGACGCAGACTTAAAGATCCAAATAAACCTGAACATAAAATTCCTCAATTTGCAAGTCGCAAACAATTAAGCGATGCAATTTTAAAAGAAGCTGAAGAAAAAATCAAAGAAGAGCTTAAAGCTCAAGGTAAACCTGAAAAAATTTGGGACAATATTATCCCGGGTAAAATGAATAGTTTTATAGCTGATAATTCTCAACTCGATAGCAAACTTACTTTAATGGGTCAGTTTTATGTAATGGATGATAAAAAAACTGTAGAACAAGTGATCGCTGAAAAAGAAAAAGAATTTGGTGGAAAAATTAAAATTGTTGAATTTATTTGCTTTGAAGTTGGCGAAGGTTTAGAAAAGAAAACTGAAGATTTTGCGGCTGAAGTTGCTGCACAACTTTAAAAACGGTTAAAAATGGAACTCTTAAGAGCGGAAAATTTAAGCCATAGTTTTGATTATCCGCTTTTTGAGGGTTTAAATCTTACTTTAAATACTAAAGATTGCATTGCTATTCAAGGGAGTAGCGGTTGTGGTAAATCTACTCTTTTGCATATACTTTCTTCTTTATTAATTCCAAAAAAAGGTGAAGTTTTTTTTAAAGGTTCTAATCTTTATCAGATGGATGAAAATGAAAGATTAAAAATTCGCCGTTATGATTTTGGTATTATTTTTCAGACACATTATCTTTTTAAAGGTTTTTCAGCTTTAGAAAATATCGAACTTGCTAGTGTTTTATCGGGTCAAGATTTAGATGAGAAAATTTTAAAAAGGTTAGGTATTGATACACTTTTGCATCAAAAAATAGGAAAGCTTAGCGGCGGACAACAACAGCGTGTGAGTATCGCACGTGTGCTTTGTAAAAAACCAAAGATTATTTTTGCTGATGAAGCAACTGGAAATTTGGATTTTGATAATGCTAAAAATGTTATCGAACTTTTAATTTCTTATGTTAAAGAAAATGATGCGGCTTTATTTTTTGTAACTCACGATAGTAAGCTCGCAAGTTTTTGTGATAAAATTTATACTATAAACGTCAATGGAATTTGTTAATTATTTAGGCGATAAAAATGTTGTAACTTTTATGTTGCTTCTTGCTAGAATGAGTGGTCTTATAGTTTTTTTTCCTTTTTTTTCACATAATTCTATTCCTATGGTAATAAAAAGTACTATAGTTTTATTTTTGACTATGTATTTATATCCTTTGGCTAGATTAGAATCTTTGCATTTAGATAGTTTTTTTGTTTTACAGCTTATTAGTGAAGTGATTTTTGGAATGATAGCAGGATTAATGCTTCAAATTATTTTTGCTATTATTATGATGGCAGGTGAGCAAATTGCTTTTACTATGGGATTTACTATGGCAAGTATATTAGATCCAAGTTCTGGAACGAGTATGCCTATTACGGCACAAATTTTAAATTTGCTTGCTTTGATGTTTTTTCTTGCTTTTGATGGCCATCATTTAATGCTTTTGTTTTTAAGTCATTCTTTGGGTTATATTAGTTTAGGTGGATTTTATCCGCATGAAAATTTAATGCATTATTTAAATATGGGTATGTTTAATATTTTCATCATAGGTTTTACTATGAGCTTTCCTATACTTGGAATTTCACTTTTAGCCGATGTTATTTTTGGACTTTTGATGAAAACAATGCCACAATTTAATCTTTTAGTTATTGGCTATCCTATAAAGATAGCTCTAGGTTTTGTAGTTTTGATTGCTATTTTACTAGTTATGATGCAATATTTTAAAAATTTAATTTTAGAACTTTTTACTCATATGCAAACTCTTTTTTTCTCCTAAGGAAAGGATAAATGAAATTATCGTAAAATAGCGATTATTTTTTAAGGATTAAAGTGATGAAAATTTTACTTTTAAATGAAAACCCTGTAGTTTCAAGACTTGTAAGCCTTAGTGCTAAAAAAATGTCTTATGATTTTGAAGAACTTAATGCTTATAGTGAAAATTTGGGTAATTATGATGTGATTGTTGTAGATAGTGATACTCCAGCACCTTTAAAAATTCTTAAAGAAAAATGCGATAGATTGATTTTTTTAGCCCCGCGAAATCAAAATGTAGAAGATATAGATGCGCAAATTTTACAAAAACCTTTTTTACCTACAGATTTTTTAAATTTACTTAATAATAAAGATGCGAACAAGCATACATCTATTGATTTGCCAATGTTAAGCAATGATGAAAATCCTTATGCTGATATAAGCTTGGATTTAGATAATTTAAATTTAGATGATTTGCCTGATGAAAATTCTTTAGATATAAATTCAGAGGGAATGGAAGATTTGAGTTTTGATGATGATGCTCAAGATGATAATTCAAACAAAACTTTAGAAACTCAAAATTTAGAACATGACAATTTAGAACAAGAAACAATTAAAGAACAGACTCAAGAAGACACTCAAATTGATTTAGATTTAACTTTAGAAGATGGCGAAAGTGAAAAAGAAGACTTAAGCCAAGAACATACAGCTTTGGATACTGAGCCTAGTTTAGATGAGCTAGATGATAAAAATGATGAAGATTTAGAAATCAAAGAAGATGATAAAAATGAAGAAATAGAAAAGCAAGAATTATTAGACGATTCTAAAACAAATACATTAGAAATGCAAGAAGAGCTTAGCGAATCTCAAGATGATAATTCAAACAAAACTTTAGAAACTCAAAATTTAGAACATGACAATTTAGAACAAGAAACAATTAAAGAACAGACTCAAGAAGACACTCAAATTGATTTAGATTTAACTTTAGAAGATGGCGAAAGTGAAAAAGAAGACTTAAGCCAAGAACATACAGCTTTGGATACTGAGCCTAGTTTAGATGAGCTAGATGATAAAAATGATGAAGATTTAGAAGATAATAAAGAATTACAAGCTAATATAAGCGATTTTGATGATCTTCCTGAGGTTGAAGAGCAAGAAAAAGAAATGGATTTTGATGATCTTCCTGAGGATGCTGAATTTTTAGGTCAAGCAAAATATAATGAAGAATCAGAGGAAAATTTAGAGGAGTTTGCTCCTGTTGTGGAAGAAGATATTCAAGATGAAATAGATGATTTTGCTTCAAATTTGAGTACTCAAGATCAAATCAAAGAAGAACTAGCTCAACTTGATGAGCTTGATTATGGTATTGATAGTGATAATAGTAGCAAGGTCTTAGAAGATTTTAAAGATGAACCAATTTTAGACGATAAAGAATTAGGAACAAATGAAGAGGAAGTGGTTGTGCCAAATTTAAATATAAGTGATTTTGATACATTGAAAGAAAGTGATATACAAGAAGCTCTTGGAGAGGAAATCTTAGAAAAAAATGAAGAGCCTATAGTAAGTGATGTAACTAAAGATGATAATAGCGAAGAGATAGTTAATGAGCTTAGCCAAAGCATAGCAGGAGCGATCACTTCAAGTATTAAAGATGATACCTTAAAAGCTGCTCTTAAGGGTATGAATATGAATATAAATATAAACATTAGTTTTAAAGAGGATTGAAATTGCAAGGTTTTGTTTTGTTGATTTCAGGTCCTAGTGGTGCTGGAAAATCAACTCTTTTAAAAAAACTTTTTGATGAATTTGAAGATGAGCTTTATTTTTCTATTTCTTCAACAACTCGCAAACCAAGAGAGGGTGAAAAAAATGGAATACATTATCATTTTATATCCCATGAAGAATTTCAAAAAGGTATAGATAGTGATCATTTTTTAGAATGGGCTAGAGTGCATGAAAATTTTTATGGTACTTCTTTAAAGCACACTCAAAATGCTTTAGATAATGGAAAAATAGTTGTTTTTGATATTGATGTGCAAGGATTTAAAATAGCCAGAAAAAAAATGGCTGATAAGATTGTTTCTGTTTTTATTACTACAAAAAATAAAGATGAGTTAAAAAAAAGACTTATTAAGCGAAATACTGATACAATAATACAACTAGAAAAAAGATTACAAAACGCTAGTGATGAAATGAAAGAGCTTAGCGAGTATGATTATCTTATCATTAACGATGAGTTAAAGCAAAGTTATGAAGCATTGCGAGCGATTTTAATCGCCCATAAATTTAGAACCAAAGGGCAGAATCTAGGGCAAATTCAAAATATTTGGAATGAAGGAGAATAAAATGGGTGGTTGGTCAAGTCCAAGTCATTGGTTGATTATTTTATTGATTGTTGTATTGCTTTTTGGAGCAAAAAAAATTCCAGAACTTGCAAAGGGTTTAGGCAAAGGTATTAAAACTTTTAAAGATGAAATGAATAATGATGATGAAGTAGCAAAAAATACTCAAAAAATAGAAGAAAACAAAAACACAACTAATAATACAAATGCTGATGCAAGTATAGACGAAACAAAAAAAGCTTAAGGTTTAGTCTTTTGAAAAGTATTATTTTTAATGAAATTAAAAAGATTTTAGAGTGTGATTTTGCACTTGAAAATCCAAAGGATAAAAATTTAGCACATTTTGCTACCCCTTTGGCTTTTTCACTGGCTAAGGAATTAAAAAAATCCCCTATGTTGATCGCTAGCGACTTAGCGAGCAAATTTCAAAATCATGATTGTTTTGAATCAGTTGAAGCTGTAAATGGGTATTTAAATTTTAGAATTTCCAAAACTTTTTTAAATGAACTTGCAAATCAGGCTCTAGCAAATCCAAATGATTTTACTAAAGGAGAAAAAAAACAAGAAAGTTTTTTGCTTGAATATGTGAGTGCAAATCCTACTGGACCTTTACACATAGGACATGCAAGAGGCGCTGTTTTTGGAGACACCTTAACAAGACTTGCAAGACATTTGGGTTATAAATTTGATACAGAATACTATGTCAATGATGCGGGTAATCAAATTTATTTACTAGGGCTTTCTATTTTACTAAGCGTGAAAGAAAATATACTTCATGAAAATGTTGAATATCCAGAGCAATATTACAAAGGCGAGTATATAGCAGATTTAGCAAAAGAAGCTTTTGAAAAATTTGGTAAAGAATTTTTTAGCCAAGAAAATATCCCTAGTTTGGCTGATTGGGCAAAAGATAAAATGCTTGTTTTGATTAAACAAAATTTAGAACAAGCAAAGATTAAAATTGACAGCTATGTAAGCGAAAGATTGTATTATGATGCTTTAAATGCAACTTTAGAATCTTTAAAAGAGCATAAAGGAATTTACGAGCAAGAAGGTAAAATTTGGCTTGCTTCTTCGCAAAAAGGCGATGAAAAAGATAGGGTAATTATCCGTGAAGATGGACGCGGGACTTATTTGGCAGCAGATATTGTTTATCATAAAGATAAAATGAGTCGTGGTTATGGAAAGTGTATTAATATTTGGGGAGCAGATCATCATGGTTATATCCCTAGAATGAAAGCTGCGATGGAATTTTTGGGATTTGACTCTAATAATCTTGAGATTATTTTAGCACAAATGGTTTCCCTACTTAAAGATGGAGAACCTTATAAAATGAGTAAAAGAGCAGGAAATTTTATCTTGATGAGCGATGTGGTTAATGAGATAGGAAGTGATGCTTTGCGTTATATCTTTTTGAGCAAAAAATGCGATACGCATTTGGAATTTGATATTAGTGATTTGCAAAAAGAAGATAGTTCTAATCCTGTGTATTATATCAACTATGCACACGCTAGAATTCATCAAGTATTTGCTAAAGCTGGTAAAAAAATCGATGATGTAATGAAAGCTGATTTACAAAGTTTAAATCAAGATGGCGTAAATTTGCTTTTTGAAGCTTTGAATTTAAAGGCTGTTTTAAACGATGCTTTTGAGGCTAGAGCTTTGCAAAAAATTCCTGATTATCTTAAAAATTTAGCTGCAAATTTTCATAAATTCTACAATGAAAATAAAGTTGTAGGCTCTGCAAATGAAAATGATTTGCTTAAATTATTTTCTTTGGTTGCTCTTAGTATTAAAACCGCATTTTCTTTAATGGGTATTGAAGCAAAAAACAAAATGGAACATTAAAACCGCATTTTGCTGTTTTAATAGTTTAGTAAAAATACTGCTATTATCACGATAATGATACCTAAAATTCCTATTTTGTTTAATTTTTCTTTATATAAAATCCATCCACCAAGACAAGTTCCTATGATGCCTATAGCACCCCAAGTTGAGTAAGCTATGCTTAAAGGAACATATTTTAAAGAAAAAGAAAGTAGAAAAAAAGCAAGTATAGCATTAACAATCGCAGCTAAGCCCCAAATTTTATTCTTAAAACCATCTGATTTTTTTAGCAATAAATTTGCTACGATATCTAACAATGCCGATAGAACAATAATAAAAATATACATTATTCTTTAACCTCGCCTATATTAATCATGATAATTCCAACGATAGAAAGAACAATGCCTAAAATTTGAGTTAAGGTTAAACTCTCTTTAAAAACTATAAAAGAAACTAAAAGTATAAGAATAATCCCTAAAAGTTCCCATACAGCATAGGCTATGCCTACTTGAATTTTTTTAATCGCCTTGCCCATAAAAAAATAAGAAAAAGCTATAAATAAAGCCATAAATATATAGCCTAAAATTTGATTTTCCATTTTTAAAAAACTAGTACCTAAAACTTCAAATACAATAGCAGCAATCAAGAAAAACCAAGCAACAAAAAGTTCTTTTTTTGCGATATTCAAAAAGCTTCTCCCTAAAAATAAATGGTAAAATCATACCATTTAAAGCTTTAATTAGCCTTTTTAGTTTATACTTTTAAGTTTAAAAATCTTTAAAGAAAGTGAGAATTTATGGGACGAGCGTTTGAATACCGAAGAGCTTCTAAAGAGGCTAGATGGGATAAAATGAGTAAGCTTTTTCCTAAGCTTGCTAAAGCCATACAAGTAGCTGCTAAAGAAGGTGGCACCGATCCTGATATGAATCCAAAATTAAGAAGTGCTATAGCCACAGCAAAAGCAAATAATATGCCAAAAGATAATATAGATGCGGCTATTAAGCGTGCGAGTGGAAAAGATAGCGCAGATATTAAAAACATTCATTATGAAGGAAAAGCTGCACATGGAGCTTTGGTTATAGTTGAATGTATGAGCGATAACCCTACGCGCACCGTGGCTAATGTTAAAGCCATTTTTAGCAAAAATGGTGGAGAAGTTTTACAAAATGGATCTTTAGGCTTTATGTTTACTAGAAAAGCGGTTTTTCATCTTGAAAAATTTGCAGGAGATTTAGAAGAATTAGAACTTGATTTGATCGATGCAGGGCTTGAAGAATTAGAACAAAATGAAGAAGAGTTAGTAATTAGCGGTGATTATACTGCCTTTGGTGAGCTAAGTTCTGCTATAGAGACTAAGGGTTTAGTTCTTAAAAAAGCAGGACTTGAGTATATACCAAACAATCCTGTAAGCTTTAGCGAAGAACAGCTTAGCGATATAGAAAAACTTTTAGATAAGTTAGAAGATGATGATGATGTTCAAGCTGTTTATACAAATATAGATTAAGGAGAAATAATGATAAAAACAATCGACACAAGCAAAGTAAATGAATACAAATTTGCTCTTATAGAAACTGAAAAAGGCACAATGAAATTAAAACTTTTTGGCGATGAGGCTCCGCAAACGGTTTGTAATTTTGCTACTTTGGCTAATGAGGGATTTTATAAAGATTTAAATTTTCATCGTGTAATCCCAAATTTTGTCATACAAGGGGGTTGTCCACACGGCAATGGTGTAGGTGGGCCTGGATATGAAATCATTTGCGAATGTGATGATCAAGAGCATAAACATGAGCGTGGAACCTTATCTATGGCACACGCAGGACGCGATACGGGTGGTTCTCAATTTTTCATTTGTCACAGCCCTCAAGCTCATTTAGATGGGGTTCATACTGTTTTTGGGCAAATTGATCCAAAAGATGAAGAAAGTTTAGAAGTTTTAGACTCTATACGCCAAGGAGATAAAATTTTAGACATAAAAATTTGCGATAAAATTTAAAAATTTAAAATTTTAAAACTTTTTTGAAACTACAATATTTACAAAGCTAGTCATAAGTTTGACTAGCTAAAAATGATTAATGTATAATTTTTTTTTAAACTTTTTTTTCTATAATCACAATTTTAATTTGCCAAATGTAACAAAATTACAAGGAGTTATGATTATGAAAACTAAGTTTTCACTTATTTTAAGTGCTTGTCTTCTTTCATCTTCACTTTTTGCTAAAAATACAGATGATGAGATAACCAAACTTCAAAAACAGCTTGCACAAATTCAAGCTGAACTTGCACAAATCAGAAAAGAAAGGGAAGCTCAAGCTAAGCAAAATGAAGCTGTAAAAGCTGAACTTGCTGATCTTAATGATAGAGCCGATGAAACAGAATTCCAAGCTGCTTTGAGCAAGGTTAAATTTGGACTTGAGTTTTCAACAGCAGTTTCAAATACAAACTATAAAGTTGACGGACAAGATTATAGTGCTAATAACAAATGGATGAATGAGCTTCATTTAAATATGAATGCTGATATTAATGATAAAACCAAATTCTATGGTCGTTTATCTATGGCTAAAAATTGGTCTCAAATGGGTTGGAGTGGTACTCCTTATGACTTAGATGCAGGAAGAAACACAAGATCAAGCGGGCCTGTACTTTATGTAGATAGAGCTTATCTTGACTACTACATCACACCTGAATGGATTGCGACTGTAGGAAGACAGCCAGGAACCGATGGCCCAGGAAGTAATCTTAGAAACAATGCTCTAAGACAATCCACTTATCCAGCCTTAGCGATTAATGCTCTAGGTGATGCAGCAGTGATCACTTATAAACCTGAAAGTTTGCAAGATCATAAAGTAGCTATCCGTGCAGCTTATGGCAAAACTTATCAATGGGATGAAGAAGGTAAGGTAAGAGACTGGATGAGCGATCAAAAAGATGCTGATGCAAATCTTTACTATGCTGCAGTAGAGGGAGAGCTTCCTATAGAAGGTATGGGAGATAATCTTATTATCTTCAATGTGGCTCATATGACTGATTTTGCATTACCACTTCCAGAAATCAATATTCCTGGCCAAAACGGTGCTTTGGTTAATGTTTTACCAGATGGTGTTTATAATCTAGGAAATTTAACTTTAGCAAATATTCATTTTGAAAACTACAATGCTTTTGGTACAAATTTTAATTATTTTGTATCTTTAGGGTATTCTAACGGAACAAATGCGCATACTCTAAGTGCAATTCCTGCTGTGCAATCTCAATTGGAATTTAATGAAAAAGACGGTTATGCTGTGCATGTAGGCGGACGCTATGATTTTACTAAGGCTTTAAAAGTAGGGTATGAGTTCTTCTGGGGAAGTAGATATTGGTATACTATGAGCCGTCCAAGTATCAACGATCCGCTTAATATAAGAATGACAAGAGGAACGGCACATGATTTTTATGTGATTTATCAACTCGATAGATATCAATTCTTACGCTTAAGTTATACTAATATCCAAAACATTTGGGGTAATCGTGGCTTACCATTTGGTGGAGTGAAAAAAGATAAAGCAAGAGCTGATAATATCATGTTAATGTATAATGTAAAATTCTAAGGAGCAAAAGATGAGAAAAATACTTTTTGCAAGTTTATTACCTATCATTGCTTTGGCTGATTGTGCAAGTTTGATGGCAAAATACGAAGCTCCAGAGCCAGAGTCAAAAACAATGAAACAAGTTGAACGCTGGATTAATAAAAAAGTTAGCGATCCAGCTGATGCTGCTGTTTTAAAAGAGTGTATGATCGCTCGTGCAGCAGACAATCCAAATCAAGTTTCAGTTGCAGGTAAATAAAAAAAGCGGTGTAAAACCGCTTTTTACTGTTTAATCTTTTAAGCTACAATTTTTTAAAATTTTCTTCAAATAAGGCTAACATGCAAGAAATCATTTCTTTTATTGTTGAGACGGCTAGTGCTTGGGGGTATTTGGGTATTATTATCTTAATGACTTTAGAGAGTTGTTTTATACCTTTTCCAAGTGAAGTTGTTATGATACCTGCTGGATATTTGGCACATAAAGGCGAACTTGATATCACTCTTTGTATACTTAGTGGGACTTTAGGTTCTGTTTTAGGGGCTTTGATTAATTATTATATTTGCTTTTTTTGGGGTAAAAATTTTGTATTAAAATGGGGTAAGTATTTTGGTATAAATGAAGCTAAATTTGCTAAATTTGAAGATTTTTTTAACAAACACGGGGAATTTTCAACCTTTACTTGTCGTCTTTTACCAGGGATTCGTCAGTACATCTCTATGCCTGCAGGTTTGGTAAAAATGAAACTTATAAATTTTATACTTTTTACTGCACTTGGTAGTGCTATTTGGGTGGCTATACTTGTATTTTTGGGTTATTATATAGGACAAAATGAAGAGTTGATTAAAACTTATTTAACTCAAATTTTAATCATTATAATTGTTTTTGTGATTTTAGCAAGTTTAATTTATATCAAAATCAAAAAGCCTTTTAAAAAGGCTTAAATTTTATCTTTTACGCTTTGTATGGCGTTTTTGATTTGTTGTTTTGAATTTTCTAATTTTATTTTTTCTTTTTCATTGAATTTTAATTCAAAAACCTTTTCTATACCATCTTTTCCTATGATAGCGGGCATTGAAAAAGCTATATCATCAAAAACCACACTTACAGGATGTAAACTTTTTCTATCTTCTAGGATGGCTTTGGCCAAATTTACACAAGAAGTTCCTATGCCAAATTCTGTTCTTCCTTTGCGTTCATAGATGAAATATCCCTCGCTAATCACGGCTTTTTCGAGTTCTTGTATGTCTAAATCTTTGCCTAATTTTTGCTTATAAAAATCTAATAAATTTTGTCCTAAAACGCTTGCATTAGAAAGTGCTGCAAACTGAGAATCTCCATGTTCACCAATCATACAAGCAAAAATATCTTTTGAATTTATGTTTAAATCTTTGGCTAAAAATTTCTTAAGTCTTGAACTATCTAAATTTGTTCCACTACCAAAAACATGATTTTTAGGTAATTGGCTTAATACTTGAGTGTAGTAAGTTATGGTGTCATTTGGATTTGTTGCGACAATGTATTTGCCTTTAAAATTAGCATTTTTTAAGGTTAAGACAATGTCTTTAAGTTCGAGGATATTGTTTTGAAGTTCTACTAAGCGACTAGGTAGTTCTTTTAAGCTTTCTTTTCTAAAAGCTAAAATGATAATATCGCAAGAAGCTAAATTTTCTAAATTTGGCACATGAAAAATTTTTGTATAAGAAAAATGAATGGCTGACATATCTTCCAAATCTCTTGCATGAGCTAGAGCTAAATCTTGTTTTATATCATATAAGTAAAGTTCTGAACAAATTCCTTGAGTAACTATGCTATAAGCACTAGCAGCTCCTACATAACCTAAACCAACTATACCGATTTTTGCCATTTTTTCTCCTTATTTATTTTAAAATTTGCTATAATTATAACAAATTCAATCAAAGATTATTAAAATATGGAAAAACCTGATATACAAAGATTAACTAATTTTTTAATCGTATATACTAAAACTTTGCTAGGTGCTGGAACTTATACAGCTAGGGTGGCAAAATGCGTAGGAAGAATAGCTGAGGTTTATGGCTATGAGATAAATATCAATTTCTTTTTTCATCATATTACTTTAAATGTTGTAGATATGGATGATAACTCCATTCAAAGAACTTATGTTATACCCAATCATCATGCCCATGTTAATTTTAAGCTTATTTTTGATTTAAGTGCTTTAAGCTGGGCTATATATGATCACAAATACGATCTTGAAAAAGCAAAAGTCGTTTTTGAGCAAATTTCTCAACAAAAAAAGCATTCTTATTTGCTTAATCTTTTATTTGTTTCTATGGCAAATTCGGCTTTTTGCAGGCTTTTTGGTGGTGATTTTGGTGCTGGAAATTTAGTATTTTTTGCAACTTTTGTGGGATTGTTATTAAGATATATTTTAACTAAAGCAAAGATTGATTTAAGAATTCAATACATCCTTTGTTCTTTTATCTCATCATGGTTTGTATTTTTTGGACTGGATATGGGATATACCAATACTTCTGATGTGGCTTTGGGTTCTAGTATCTTGTATCTTATACCAGGAGTATTTTTTATAAATTCTGTGATTGATATATTAAAAGATCATATTTTAATGGGGCTTAGCCGTATTATCAGCGTGGCTATTTTGATTTGTTGTATAGCACTTGGAATTTACATGACGCTTAGTATTTCGGATTTTGGGATTTTAAGATGATTGAATTTATTTTAAGAGATATGTTTTTTGCTGCTGTGGCGGGATTTGGCTTTGCTTATGCTTGTAATCCACCTTTAAAAACCCTTATTTTATCTGCTCTTTTAGCGGCAATTGCACATGGGCTTCGTTTTACCTTGGTGGAATATTTTCATTTTCAAACTTTAGCAATTGCAACTTTTGTTGCTTCATTTTGCATAGGATGTTTAGGAATTGTTTTAGCAAAAATCATCAAAACTCCTGCTGAAATTATCGCTTTCCCTGCTCTTATTCCTATGATACCTGGAATTTATGCTTATAAAGCGATTTTGTATCTTATTTCTTTTATACGCAGTGATGATTTGAAGGCTAAGTCTGAATTTTTAGTTCAATTTTTTGATTATTTTTTTACAACTGTTTCTGTGACTTTGGCTCTAGCTATAGGAGTGAGTGTTACCTTGCTTATATTTTTTGAACAAAGTTTTATGATGACTAGACATGCAAAAAAACATTAAAACTTGTTGTAAATTTGTTTAATATTTCTTTTTATAATTTTAAATCAAAAATTTAAAAAAAAAGGTATTGTATGTTATGTCCAGTTTGTAATGTAGATTTGGTTATGAGTGATAGGAGTGGAGTTGAGATTGATTATTGTCCAAAGTGTCGTGGCGTTTGGCTTGATCGTGGAGAACTTGACAAAATCATAGAACGCAGTGTCCCTAATACAGCAAATTTTAACCAAGCTCCAAGACAAGAGTCAAGATATAATGACTCAGCTTATCATCAGCATAATGATTACTATAAAAAGAAAAAGAAAGAAAGTTGGCTAGGCGAGCTTTTTGACTTTTAATTTTTATAAAAATAACAAATATTTATATCCTTTTTAGCTTAATATCTTAAAATGTCAAGCAAAAAGGATATAAGATGTATAAATTTTTATCACACGAGCCTTTAGCTAACAAGTCTTGTCATCATAATCACGAAGAACATTCTCATGAACATCATCATTCCCATGCTGATGCAAGGAGTATGGATAAAAAGATTTTAAAAATTTCTCTTTTAATGACTTTTTCTATGATGCTTGTGCAATTTATTTATTCAATCCTTTCAAATTCTTTGGCACTTTTAAGCGATACTTTGCATATGTTTTCTGATGTTTTTGCCTTAGCTCTTAGTTTTTTAGCCATTATAGCCGTAGAAAAATGGCAAGATCATCAAAAGACCTTTGGGTATTTTCGTCTTGAAGTTTTAGTGGCTTTTATCAATGCTTTAACCATTATTTTATCGGCTTTATTTATCATTTATGAGGCTATAGAAAAATTTATCAATCCAAAAGAAATTGACGCTAAAACCATGATAATTGTAGCTATTTTGGGCTTTTTGGTAAATGGGATTAATGCTTTGATGATGTTTAAGGGTGCAAATTTAGAAAATGTCAATATGAAGTCCGCTTTTTTACATATGATGAGTGATTTATTGGGTTCTTTAGTGGTTATTATAGGTGGGATTGTGGTGTATTTTAGTGGTATTGTTTATATAGATACGATTTTAGCTATTGTATTATCAATCCTGCTTTTAAGATGGGCGATTATCTTGCTTAAACAAAGTGCTAATGTCTTGCTTGAAAGTTCTCCTGTGGATATAGAAAAAGTAAGACAAGTTTTGCTTTTAAATCCTAGTGTGGATGAGGTGGTGGATTTGCATATTACTCAAATTACCAATAAAATGTTAGTAGCTTCCATGCATTTAAAAGTAAGAGTTTGCGATCTAAAGGAATTTGAAAAACTATCTCAGGATTTATCCCATAAATTACTACATGAATTTGAAATCGGGCACATTACTATACAACCTATAAGGAGCGAAAATGAAATTTAAAGTAAAAAATGTTAATTGCATGAATTGTGTAAATTTGATCAAAAATTCTCTTGAAGATGAATTTGGAAATATAGAAGTGGATTTGGAGCAAAAAATTTTAAGTTTAAATTTAGAAGAAAATCAAGTATCAAATTTTACAAAAGAATTTCAAGATTTAGGTTTTGAGATCATAGAGCGTTTATAATGGAAGAATTGCGTATAAAAATAGGCAAAATGACTTGCGTTAATTGTTCTAATGCTATAGAAAGAGCTTGTAAAAAAATTGATGGTGTTAAAGATGCTAGTGTTTCTTATGTGAATTCTAGTGGGGTTTTTTTACTTGAAGATCAAGAAAAACGCAAAGATATTATCGCAAAAATTAAAAATTTAGGCTTTGAAATTTTAGAAGATGAACAAAGCTTAAACGCATACAAGGTAAAAAAACACTTAGAATTAAGAAAAAATTTGCTCTTAAGTATAGTTTTGAGTGTGATTATTATGTATTTTGAAATGTTTGTTAAAAGTTCTTTTTCGCAAAATATCCAAATGGCTTTGAGTTTTTTTGGGATATTTTATTGTGGGAGAGACTTTTTTTCTCATGCTTTTTTAGGACTTAAAAGTAAAAATTTAGATATGAACACCCTTGTAGCTTTGGGGACTTTGAGTGCTTTTGTGTATTCTTTTTTGGTGTATTTGCAAATTTTTAAAGAAGAAGATTTGTATTTTAGCGGTGCAATGATGATTATTTCCTTTGTGCTTTTAGGAAAATATCTTGAAAGTAAGGCTAAATTTAAAGCACAAGATTATCAAAGAATTTTAGAAAATATAGACACAAAAAAGACAAAAATTTTGCTTGAAGATGAAAGTATCAAAGAAATTTTAAGTTCTTTTGTCAAAAGTGGTGATGTGCTTTTGGTAAAAGAAGGAGAAAGCATTGTCGCAGATGGAGTAGTGCTTTTAGGGAGTGCAGAGCTTGATATGAGTTTTTTAAATGGAGAGTTTTTGCCTGTTTTAAAAAAAGAAGGCGATGAAGTTCAAGCAGGAGCAGTAGTTTTAAATGGTGCTTTAAGGATCAAAGCAAATAAAAAGGCTATGGATAGTACTTTAGAACAAATCAAAAATCTAGTTTTTGAAGCAGGAAATATCAAAAGTCCTTTGGCAAATTTAGCAGATCAAATTTCTAAATACTTTGTAGGGGGTATAATATTTTTTGCTTTTTTAGTTTTTGTTTTTTGGGCGCTAAAAGCAGATTTGAATACAGCTTTTTTACACTCTTGTGCTGTGCTTTTGATCTCTTGTCCTTGTGCTTTAGGGCTTGCAACACCTATAGCTTTGGTTGTGGCAAGTGCAAATGCGGCAAAAAATTTCATTCTTATTAAAAATCCTGCTGCTTTAGAAAAATTAGCCTTAGTTAAGTATGCTTTTTTTGATAAAACAGGTACATTAACAAAGGAAAATTTGAGTATTTTTAAACACAATCTTTCTAAAGATGATTTTGATAAATTATGTCAAATTGAAAGTTTAAGCTCTCATCCTATAGCTAAGGCTTTGCATAAAGATCAAATTTTTGATTTAAAGGGCGAGGGAAGAGTGATTGTGGGTTCTGGTATAAAATACAAAGAAGATAATGATATTTATCTCGCAGGTAGTGCGAAGTTTTTGCACGAAAATGAAATTGACACAAAAGAAAGTGATATCTTTTTTGATTCTTTTAAAGAATATGTTAGGGTGTATTTTGCTAAGAATAAAAAGTGTTTAGGCGGTGTTTTGTTAAGCAATGCTTTAAAAGATGGGGCTAAAGAGCTTGTGTTAAATTTAAAAAAGCAAAATCTTAAAACTTTTATTTTAAGTGGTGATCATGTAAAAAATGTAGAAAAAATAGCCAAAGAATTACAAATAGACGAATTTCACGCTCAACTTAAGAGTGAAGAAAAACTACAAATCATTCAAAAATTTGAAAAAACTCTTTTTGTAGGAGATGGGATCAATGATGCGGCGGCTTTATCTGCTGCAAGCGTGAGTATGAGTTTTTCAAAAGCAAATGAACTTGCTAAAAAAACAGGAGATTTTATCTTGATAAAAGATGATTTATCAGCGATTTTTAAATGCTTTAAACTTGCTAAAAAAACACGCGGTATTATTAAGCTAAATCTTTTTTGGGCTTTTATTTATAATGTACTTTGCATTCCTATCGCGGCAGGATTTGTGCCTTTTATCACTTTAAGTCCTCATATAGCAGCGCTTGCAATGTGTTTTAGCTCTGTTACCGTGGTGCTTAATTCTTTAAGACTTAAAAGAATTTAAAAATTTAATTTTTATTAATAATATATTATATATAATTAATATTACTAAAATATATTATTAAAAGAGTATAAATGCAACAAAAATGTTTTTGCATAAGCAAAATGATTAGATTTTCAAAAATTATTATTTTGCTTACCGTTGCATCGTTAGCAGGTATAGTGGTTTTTGGAAATGTGACAGATTACAATTCTAATTTCCAATTTGTTTCGTATGTGATGAGTATGGATATAAAGCCTGATTTATTTAGTTTATAGGGCTATTACTTCTCCTGTGATTCATCATATAAGCTATAGTAATTATTCTTTTTGAACTTTTATTGCCTTAACAGCTCTAAAAAAGGTGCTTATGATATGTTTAAAGTTAGAAATTTAGATGCTCAAAGCTTTCATAATGCTAAGTTTTTGGGATTATTTCTTTAACTTGTTGGTTGTATTTTATGGTTTTTTGTCTTCCAAGTAGTTGCTGTAGAATGGTTTGGAATGTGGATGAGTAAGGTGTGGAATAGTTTACCTGATGCTATAAGATTGGCAACTTATATGTTTTTAGTTTTGATTTTCATCTCTCTTAAAAATGATGATTAATTTTCTATACTAGGCTCTCCAAAACAATCTTTAAGAGCCTCTTTAAGATCTTCTTGTGGGTCAAATTTTTTGGCCCCTTCTTTAAGCATATTAATAGAACTTTGAATATCTATGTTTTTATTTTCATTGTTTGGTAATTCTTGAGTTAAGGATTGAAGCTTATTTTCGTCAATTGTTAGTGCTTTTTGCACATTAATTTTAGCATTTTCTCCAAATTTAGCTTTAAAAAGTTCTTGTATGAGTTTAAAACCTTTATTGAGCGTATCGCGATTTTGTCCTTGTGCGTTTGAGCTTATGTTTAAAGTATTGTTTTCAAAACTAATAAATTTCGTGCTTTGTTTAAAGCATTCTGCAAGATCAAAATCTCTATCATAAATACTATCAAGCAAGATTTCATAAGCATTTTTTTCTGTTTTTTTCTCAAGATTGGGCATGATAGGAGAAGGCGTGATCTTAGGTGTAATATTTGTTGTATTTTCTTGTTTGATTTCTTGGATTTGTGCGTCAATTTCTTTTAAATGACTTGCTTCCATCATCATAAAAGCCATAACACAAAGCGTAAAGCCATCATCATCGCAAAGCATATTCTTAGCTTTTGATAAAATACGGAAAAATCTTTCATAAATTAAAGTAGAAAATTCTGTACTTTTTGCAAAAAAACTTTCTTTTAAATAAAAAAGCATTTCATCAATCACGCTTGAGGCTTCATAGTCTTGTAATTCCTCTAAATACGCAAAAACTTTTTCCTTGTCTTTTGTTAAGATAGCCTGATAAAAGGCTTTGATTTTTTGAGGATCTAAAAAGCCTAACATATCTGTAATTTTACTAATGCTGATTTCATTTTGACAAAAAATAATAGCTTGGTCAAGCAAGGTTAAAGTATCTCTTAAAGATCCATTGCCGCTTCTTGCTATAAATTTTAAAGCTTCTTCTTCAAATTTAACATTTTCTTTAAGTAAAATTTCTTTAAGATGATTTAAAATTTCACTCTGTGGAATTTGTTTAAAGCGAAAATGTTGTGTTCTTGAAAGCACAGTAGCTGGAAGTTTTAAAGGATCTGTGGTTGCAAGTATAAATTTAACATAACTTGGGGGTTCTTCTAAGGTTTTTAAAAGCGCATTTGCAGCCTGTGGGGTAAGCATATGTACTTCATCAATGATGAAAATTTTAAATCTTGCCATAGAAGGGGTGTATTTGGTTTGTTCGATTAAGGCTTGTATATCTTCAAGCCCACGGTTGCTTGCAGCATCCATTTCTATAATGTCTATATGTTTGCCTTCAAGTGCTGCAAGACAGTGTTTGCAAGTGCCACATGGAGTATCACTTAGTCCTTGTTCGCAAACTAAAGCACGAGAAAAAATTCTAGCACTTGAAGTTTTTCCACTTCCTCTAAGTCCTGAAAAAAGATAAGCATGAGCTAAGCGATTATGATTTAGGGCGTATTTTAAACTTACGCTAACTGTCTTTTGTCCTATGAGTTCATCAAAGGTTTTTGGTCTGTATTTAATCGCTAAAGCTTGAAGCATTTTCTACTCGTTCATTATAGATAAAAGTTCTACATTGTCTTTGGTTTTAAGCATTTTAGAATATAAAAATTTCAACGCTTCAACATCATCCATTTGAGAAATCGCTGAACGGATTGCCCAAATTTTTTGAAGATTTGCTACGCCTTGGAGCAATTCTTCTTTTCTTGTTCCTGATTTGATGATATTAATTGCAGGATAAATTCTTCTATCGGCGATATTTCTATCAAGAACTATTTCGCTATTTCCTGTGCCTTTAAATTCTTCAAAAATCACATCATCCATTCTTGAACCTGTATCAATTAAAGCTGTAGCAACTATGGTTAAAGAGCCTCCATTTTCTATATTTCTAGCTGCACCAAAGAAGCGTTTTGGTTTGTGTAGGGCATTAGCATCCACCCCGCCGCTTAGGACTTTTCCACTGCTTGGAGTTGCGGTGTTATAAGCACGTGCCAGTCTTGTGATACTATCAAGTAAGATGATAACATCTTTGCCTGTTTCTACCATTCTTTTGGCTTTTTCTATCACGAGTTCGGCTACACGCACATGATTATAAGCAGGTAAATCAAAAGTAGAACTAAAAACTTCGCCTTTTACACATCTTTGCATATCGGTAACTTCTTCAGGCCTTTCATCGACTAAAAGTACGATTAAATGCATTTCTGGGTGGTTTTTTGCAATAGCAGTAGCAAGTTCTTTCATAAGCTCTGTTTTACCTGTGCGTGGTGGAGCAACGATAAGCCCGCGTTGTCCTTTTCCTATAGGAGTAAAAAGATCCAAAACACGACCTGTAAGCTTCATTGCATCGTATTCGAGTTTGATTTTTTCTGTTGGAAAAATAGGGGTTAAGTTATCAAACAAAGGTCTTTCTTTGGCTTCTTGTAAAGGTAGATAATTGATCGCTTCGATTTTTAAAAGAGCGTAGTATTTTTCTTGATCTTTTGGTTCTCTAACTTGTCCTGTAACGATATCGCCTACACGCAGAGCAAATTTTTTAATTTGTGAATTTGAAACATAAGCGTCATTAACACTATCGCTAAGATTAGAGTCCATACCTCTTAAAAAGCCATAACCTTCGGAAGAAATTTCTAAAATCCCTGTAAAAAGTATAAAACCGCCTTTTTTTGTTTGTGCTTTTAAAATTTCAAAAATAAGTTCTTGACGGCGAAATTCTCTCGGGTTTTCGATTTCACATTCATTAGCGATTTTAACTAGATTTTCTAAATCTAATAATTTTAATTCTTCGATTTTATAACCTTCCACTGGAACGTGGGTTCTTTGATGTTGTTTTTTTTCTTTTTCCATAAGTCCTCGTAAGATTTAGCAGAATAATTTTTGTAAAATGTGATTTTAATAAAAAAATGCACTTTTTGTCAAATTTGTTTATAATTATAAAAAATATTTTTTTAAAGAATGATTATGAAATGTGAACATTGCAAACTTGATTATAAACAAGCCCAAATGATAGAGTATAAGGGTAAATTTTTTTGTTGTAAAGGTTGTGAGAGCGTTTGGGAAATTTTGCATGAAAGTGGATTAGATGAGTTTTATGAAAAGCTTGGAAATCAAACTTTAAGCCCTGTAAATTTTCAAAATGAAATGAAAAATTATGATGAGTTTATTACTAAAACTAAAGAAGGATTTAGTGAAATTTATCTCATGATACACGGTATAGAATGTGCAGCTTGTGTGTGGCTTAATGAGAAAATTTTAACCAAGCAAGAAGGAATTTTAGAACTTGATATCAATCATTTAAGCCATAAAGCACGCATTGTTTTTGATGAGCAAAGTATTTCTTTGGTGCAAATTTTAAGACTTATTGAAAGTATAGGCTATAAAGCGAGTGCTTATGATGCGAGCAAGGCTTCAAAAAAAGCGGATTTATTAAAAAGGGAATTTTATTCTAAGCTTGTTGTGGCTATAGCTTGTGTGATGAATATCATGTGGATAGCAGTGGCAAAATACGCAGGATTTTTTAGCGGTATGGATAAGGATACTAAGGATATTTTAAATTTTGCTGAATTTATCCTTTGTTCTCCTGTGCTTTTTTATACGGGATCTCATTTTTATAAAAGTGCTTTTAAAACTTTAAAAATGCATAGTTTAAATATGGATGTATTGGTAATTAGCGGAGCGAGTTTGGCTTATGTTTATTCTTTATGGGCTATGTTTTTTAGGGTGGGGGAAGTGTATTTTGATTCTGTGGCGATGATAATTTGCTTTGTGTTTATAGGAAAATATCTTGAGATGTTTAGCAAAAAGCGTGCTTTAGATACCATAGATGGGCTTAATGATTTTTTACAAAATGAAGTTTTAGTTTTCAATGGTAAAGAATTTGCTCCTAAAGAAGTGCAAAAGGTTTGTTTGGGAGATAGAATTTTGCTTAAAACTGGAGATAAAATTTTAATCGATGGGATTTGTAAAAGTGGTGAAATGAGTGTGGATACTTCTTCTTTAAATGGAGAAAATACCCCAAAACTCATACAAAAAGAAGATGAAATTTTTTCAGCTTGTATAGTGCTTGATGGAAGTGTGGAGTATGAAGCAACAAAGCTTTACAAAGATTCAAAACTCAGTCAAATTATCCAGCTTTTAGAACTTGCAAGCTCTAAAAAAGCAAAACTTGAAAGTTTGGTTAATAGTCTTTTGGCTTATTTTTCTAGAACGGTTTTATTGATTGCTTTTATTTGTTTTGCTTTTTGGTTTTTTTATAAGGAAGAGAGTTTTGAAATTTCTTTAGTTAATGCGATTGCAGTTTTGATTATCGCTTGTCCTTGTGCTTTGGCTTTAGCAACGCCCGTGAGCAATCTTGTAGCTTTAGGTAGAGCTTTGAAAAAACATATTTTGTTTAAAAGTTCTAGCGTGATAGAGGATTTAAGCAAATGTGATTGTGTGGTGTTTGATAAAACGGGTATTTTAACCAAAATAGAGCTTGAACTTAAAGAGGTTTTTTTAGATAAAGCGCTTGATTTGAATGAGCTTTATAATTTTGTAAAACTTTCTAAACATCCTATATCTCAAAATATTGCGTCGTATTTAAAGCAAAAAGGAGCTAAGGATTTAAATTTGGATTTTAAAAAGCATTCGAGTATTCAAGCTAAAGGTTTAAGTGCTGAGTTAAATGAAGAGTTGCTTTTAGGCGGAAGTTCTAAATTTTTGCAAGAAAAGGGTATTGTGGCTAAAGAATTTGATAATACGCATTTTATTTTTGCCAAGGAAGGTAAAATTTTAGCTTTTTTTGAGTTTGATAGTGTTTTAAGAGAAGGTGCAAAAGAGCTTATCGCTTATCTTAAAAAAGAAAAGAAAGAATTAATGATACTCAGTGGCGATCATCAAAAAGCAGTGGAAAAAATCGCTAAAAAGTTGGAAATTCAAAATTATCAAGCTTCTTGTTTGCCTGAAGATAAGATGAAAACTATAGAAAATTTAAGTAAAAATTACAAAGTTTTATTTGTAGGTGATGGGGTAAATGATGCACTAGCTTTAAAATACGCAAGTGTTTCAATGACTTTAAGAGAAGGAAGTGATCTAGCTATAGAAAGTAGTGATGTTTTGCTTTTGAAAAATGACTTGCTTTCTTTAAAAAAAGCCATCAAATTATCTAAAAACACCTTTAAAATTATCAAGCAAAATCTTGCTTTTTCTTTGTTTTATAATGCTTGCACCATACCTTTGGCTTTTTTGGGTATGATAAATCCTTTATTTGCTGCTATTTCTATGTCTTTTAGTAGTATAATAGTCGTTTTAAATGCTTTAAGGATTAAAGAATGAATAGTATAATCATGATGATGATAGGAGTTTCTATCTTAGCGTTTTTTATCATTTTGGCAACTTTGCTTTGGGGGATTAAAAATAAGCAATTTGATGATGATTATAAATTTACTACTTTAAATGATGATGAGGATTCTTTACGTGATGCTATAGAATTAGAAAGACGTAAAAAAGAAGCTTTGGATAAAAAAAGGCTTTCTTAAAAAGGAAAGCCTTTTTTAGAAATTATTTTAAAGTTTCAATATGAGCTTCGATAGCTTTAAAATCTTCTTCAGTTAAACCTTTAAGGTTAAGTTTCATGATCGCACCTTGACCATAAGCATTTCTTTTGCCTTCTGAATATTCTTTCATGTATTGAAGTCTTTCAGCAGAAGAAAGAGTTTTTAAAGCTGGAACTTTGTTTAAGTAAACTTTGTCAGCATTTGCACCATGGCATACTGCGCATTTTTTAAAAAGTGTAGCACCATCTGCAGCAAAAGCAGAAACGCCAAGACATGCCAAAGCAGAAACTACTAATAATTTTTTCATTTGTTTTCTCCTTAGTAAAAATTAGATTGCTAGGTATTATATATCTTTATTTTTAATAAAAATCTTAAGAAATTAAAGATAATGTTTATTTTCTTTTTAAAAAAGCTATATTATAATGTTTTTATGAAAACAAAAGCATTATTTTTAGATAGAGACGGTGTGATTAATATAGATAAAAAATATGTCTATAAAATAGAAGATTTCGAATTTTGTGATGGAATTTTTGAACTTTGTAGATATTTTTTAGCTAGAAATTATTTGCTTTTTATAGCGACAAACCAATCAGGCATTGCAAGAGGATATTATAAAGAAAGTGATTTTTTTAAGCTTTGTGATTATATGCTTAAAGAATTTGCCAAGCAAGATATAAAAATTGATAAAATTTATCATTGTCCGCATTTAGAAGGTTGTGAGTGTCGCAAACCTAAAGCAGGCATGCTTTTAAAAGCAAAAGATGAGTTTGATTTAGATATGAAAAATTCTATCTTTATCGGAGATAATCTAAGTGATATGCAAGCAGGATTAAATGCTGATATTGGCACTTTGATTTTAGTGAATGAAGAAAAAAAAGAAGGTGATTTTTTTAGACAATTTAAAAATTTAAAAGAAATTTTGAGCTTTTTTAAAGAAAAGGACATTTAAATGAAAATAGCAATCACAGGTGGCGCAGGATTTATAGGTTCGCAACTAGCTTTAAATTTGCAAGAAAAACATGAAATTTTAATCATTGATAAAATGCGTAGCAGTGTGACTTTTGAAAATGGAAATTTGCAAAGTTTTGGGCATTTTAAAAATTTACTTGAATTTGATGGAGAGCTTTTTGCAGGTGATATTAACGATGAAAAAGTTTTAAAAAAAATTGAAGATTTTAAGCCAGAGATTATTTTTCATCAAGCAGCAATTTCAGACACTACGGTTTTTGATCAAACTAAGGTTTTGCAAACCAATTTAAATACTTTTAAAGATTTTATAGAACTTAGTATAGATCTTAATGCAAAGCTTATTTATGCAAGTTCAGCTTCAGTTTATGGCGATGCAAAAAGTCCGCAAACCGTAGGTAAAGATGAAAAACCAAAAAATCCTTATGCTTTTTCAAAATTGATGATGGATAAACTAGCGAAAAAATACTACGATAAAGCCCATTTGGTAGGACTTAGATATTTTAATGTTTATGGAAAAGGCGAATTTTATAAAAACAAAACCGCTTCTATGGTTTTGCAATTTGGCCATCAAATTTTAGCAGGAAAAAATCCATGCTTGTTTGAAGGAAGTGATCAAATTTATAGAGATTTTACTTATATTAAAGATGTTATTAGTGCCAATTTAATCGCCCTTGATTCAAAATGCGGGGTTTATAATGTAGGCAGTGGTAAAGCAAGAACTTTTCAAGATATAGTTGATATTTTGCAAAAAGAGTTAAAGACTGATTTGCCTTGCGAATATATCCCAAATCCTTATGTAAAATCTTATCAATTTCATACCGAGGCAAAACTAGATCAAACTTGGGATTATCGGCCAAAATTCACTTTAGAAGAGGGTATAAAAGATTATTTAGGCGAGATAAAAAGACTTTTTGAAAAGGAAGTAAATGCTTGAGTTTTTAAGTCAGCAAAAACCTAAAATTTTAATTATAGGGGATTTTATGGTGGATAATTACACTTGGTGTGATTGTTCGCGTATCAGTCCTGAAGCCCCTGTTTTGGTAGCTAAAACCCTTAAAGAAGATAAAAGATTAGGCGGGGCTGCGAATGTTTATGCAAATTTAAAAAGCTTGGGAGCTGATGTTTTTGCGCTCGGTGTTGTGGGTGATGATAAGAGTGGGAAATTTTTACAAGAAAATTTAAAAGGAGAATTTTTGATCCAAAAAGGACGCAAAACCCCTTTTAAAAATCGCATTATGGCACACAATCAGCAGGTTTTAAGACTAGATGAAGAAGACATAAGTGCAATTTTGCTTGAAAATGAACTTATTGCTTTGTTTGATGAAAAGATTAAAGACTTTAAGGCTGTGGTTTTAAGCGATTATGCCAAAGGTGTTTTAACCCCTAAAGTTTGTAAGGCTGTGATAAAAAAAGCTAAGGCTTTAAATATTCCTGTTTTAGTTGATCCTAAAGGCAGTGATTTTAGTAAATATAGCGGTGCAACCTTACTCACGCC
>NZ_RYYA01000039.1:0-251 GCF_004378835.1 Campylobacter sp. CH246 | reverse complement strand
AGTATAAGAAAAATGACTTACATGAGTACCCGTATCTATATAACCAAAGTCATTAAGATTGAAGCGTTGATATAAAGCTTTATTTCTTAAAACAATCATACAATTTTCAGCCTTTAAACTACGCACGATATTAGGATGCGTAGCACACTCAAGAGCAATGATGCTTTGTTTTAAATTTTCTTTATTTTGAAAAAATTTCATTGCTAGATCAGTAAAATCTAAATTCGTAACATAATCAGGCACTATACCTT
>NZ_RYYA01000038.1:0-260 GCF_004378835.1 Campylobacter sp. CH246 | reverse complement strand
GACTTATTAAGCTTGTTTTAGAGTAAAACGCACAATTTTAGCTTTAAAGGCAAAAAATACTTTTAAAGCTAAAAAGATATTAGAAAAAGATTTTAAACGATTTTAACCATATTTTAACCACATTAAAAAAGGTTTTTTAAATGAATTATCAAGACATTTTAGAAGAAAAGCTTATCACAGAAACTAAAACGCATTTTTTTATGATAGATGAAAAGGATTTAATCAAAGAATTAAGCGTTCATGCCATAGCAGAGCTTAGC
>NZ_RYYA01000037.1:0-262 GCF_004378835.1 Campylobacter sp. CH246 | reverse complement strand
CCATTGGCCAGAGCACAGCCAATCTGGCCGTTGGCAAATTGCCAGCCAGGCCCGAAGAGATAAAGGCGGCGGAAAACGCTGTAAAAAGTGCGGAAGCACAGTTGCAAACAGCAAAATGGCAACGCGCGCAAAGAACGATCGAGGCACCCGCTGCCGGCCGGATCACCGATGTTGTGCGCAATCCGGGCGATATTGCAGGCCCGTCCGCGCCGGTGCTGACCATGCTTCCCGATGGTGCGGTAAAGCTCAAGGTCTATATTCC
>NZ_RYYA01000036.1:0-278 GCF_004378835.1 Campylobacter sp. CH246 | reverse complement strand
CCGCTTGTGCGGGTCCCCGTCTATTCCTTTGAGTTTTAATCTTGCGACCGTACTCCCCAGGCGGTACACTTAATGCGTTAGCTGCATTACTGAGATGACTAGCACCCCAACAACTAGTGTACATCGTTTAGGGCGTGGACTACCAGGGTATCTAATCCTGTTTGCTCCCCACGCTTTCGCGCCTTAGCGTCAGTTGAGTTCCAGCAGATCGCCTTCGCAATGGGTATTCTTGGTGATATCTACGGATTTTACCCCTACACCACCAATTCCATCTGCCT
>NZ_RYYA01000035.1:0-324 GCF_004378835.1 Campylobacter sp. CH246 | reverse complement strand
TTTAAATAAACAAAATGAGTTTTTACTTAAGGCTTATTATAAAGTTTGTAAAAGTATTGAACATTGTAGAGATTTTAGTAAAATACTCAGCAATGATTTTGAAAAAATACAAAGTGTATATTTGAGTTTAAATGAAAAAGAAGAATATTTAAATTTAGCTATTGAAAAAATAGATGAGTTTAAAAATAAACTTGAAGATATAAAACAAATGCAAGATTTATATGAAATTTTAAGTCCTTTGCTAATCCAATTTGAACTTAATCTTGCTAGAATTTATGTTTTAAATCCTAAAACCAAAGAAGATGCTTTTAATAAAAGTATTCT
>NZ_RYYA01000034.1:0-367 GCF_004378835.1 Campylobacter sp. CH246 | reverse complement strand
ATCCAACTCCTTGCACATTTTTTCAAATTCTTGATAGTATTTCCAAGAAGCTACTATATCTGGACGATGTTGTTTAATATGAACAAGTTCTTTATCTAATATGTTTTTTAACTTAACTCTTAATTCTTTATTTTCTTTTAAATAGTTTAACACGTCTTTTTCTTTAAATAATTTAGCTTTTTCTAGGTCTATTCTCTCTTCTAAAGCTTCAATAAAATTATTCAAATATCTTTTAGTAACATCAAATAGCTTAGAATCTTGCTTTAAACGCCCAAATTCTTGTGGTTTTAAAAATATTCCCAAATTTTCATATTTCAAAGGTTTATCAAAAAATTCTTTAGTAAAGTTGATATATTCTTTAGATTGT
>NZ_RYYA01000033.1:0-367 GCF_004378835.1 Campylobacter sp. CH246 | reverse complement strand
TTGATGCTAATATCGCTGATGCTATGGGATTTGGTTCTGTAAATAAAGGAGTTATGTTAGCTGGAGCTTCTTCTGTTAGCGCTTATATGAGTGCTGCAGGAAGTGGATTTTCGGCAGGTTCAGGTTATTCTGTAGGTAGTGGTAAGAATTATTCTACTGTGCTTACTACTACTAATCCAATAACTATTTCAGCTGCTTCGCAACTTTCTAAGGTATATAATGTTTCTGCAGGCTCAGGTTTTTCAAGTGGTTCAACACTTTCTCAGTTTGCAACTATGAAAACAACTGCTTTTGGAGTAAAAGATGAAACAGCAGGTGTTACCACACTTAAGGGTGCTATGGCGGTGATGGATATAGCTGAAACAGC
>NZ_RYYA01000032.1:0-380 GCF_004378835.1 Campylobacter sp. CH246 | reverse complement strand
TTTTCATCTATATTAAAACGAGAACAAGTTTTATTTTGTATGAAATTTAAAAGTTTATTTCCTAAGGGTTCATTTACTCCGCTTAATAAAGCTTGTATGTTTTTTTCTAGTATGGTCATTGGGTTTCCTTAAGAGAATTTATAATAATATTTATTTTTTGCTCTAGTTTTTCTATAAAATAAAGCAACCATTCATCATAAGCCTTGATATAGGCTGTGATAAAACTAGCATTATCTACAATATTTTCTTTATAAACTAAACTTATCTTAAGTCCTCGCTCATACATCACTGCTTTTAAAATACCATCCTGTATAAACTCATCTTCATCTAAAGAGTGATTAAAATTTTCTATGTTTTGATAGACTTTTTCTAAAAATTCT
>NZ_RYYA01000031.1:0-467 GCF_004378835.1 Campylobacter sp. CH246 | reverse complement strand
CCCCCCCCACCACATCTCTTAAATCTGTTTCAAGACCGTATGAATTAAGAAAACTTCGATCAAAAGCAGTAATAGAATTTTTTTCATTATGATTATGCCAAAATCCTCTATGAGATATTATTATCACTTATTAATCCTTACTTTTTATTGCTTTAAATATTTTAATATATCATACCATACTTACTTCTTAAATTAGGTACATTTTCGCTTTAAAATTTAAAAACTATCTAATGGAAACACCAATCATTTCCTTAGTTACTAATATTATTGATTTATAATATTGATAAATTTCTAAGAAAAAATACTAATACTCTTGATTGATAATGTTAACTTCAACTTTTCTTCTCAAAAAATTACAATGCTCGACTTTTACACTAATGTTAACTCTTGATCCAACTCCTTGCACATTTTTTCAAATTCTTGATAGTATTTCCAAGAAGCTACTATATCTGGACGATGTTGTTTAA
>NZ_RYYA01000030.1:0-561 GCF_004378835.1 Campylobacter sp. CH246 | reverse complement strand
CCCCCCCCCTGTCAATATACGATTAAATTCTGGAAGAGATTTTTTAGGATCTGTCCAATGGAAAGAACTAGCCATGATGACCCAATCAGCTTGATTATTGCTCATGCAAGTTTCTTCGCCACTTCCTTTATGCCAAGAAATATTTGATAAATTTTGTGTAAATTTTTGTCCTTCTTCGCGCATATTATCGTTTGGTTCCACAGCACTAATTTGGCATCCAAACATTTCTCCCAACATCTTGGTAAGTTTTCCAGTTCCAGCTCCTACTTCAACAATATTTAAATCTTTAAAATTTTTATTTTTATCATTGATACAAGCTACAAGTTTTTCAAGTAAAAATGGACTATAAGCAGGCCTATTATGATAATGCTTTGCAACCTCTGTAAAATCCCCTTGTTTCATAATTACTTCCTTTCTCTAAATTACATAATATTAATTATAACTTTTTTTTATTAATTTACAAGTCTTTTTCATAGATATCACCATCCAACTCCTTGCACATTTTTTCAAATTCTTGATAGTATTTCCAAGAAGCTACTATATCTGGACGATGTTGTTTAA